>DAINOA010000005.1:29850-41047 GCA_036735625.1 Planktosalinus sp.
CTCATCAATTACATCCGGCAGGTAAAAAACAAAGCCAACGGTGTTCCGGTGGGTTATGTTGATGTGTATTATGAGTTTTTCAATCGCCCGGCACTTGTAGAGGTGTGTGATGTTGTGATGATTAACTGTTATCCTTTTTGGGAAGGTGCTAATATTGACTATGCCGGCTTATTCCTTCAGGAAATGTATGAAAAAACAAAAGCTATTTCCCAAAATAAAAAAGTCATTATCTCTGAAACAGGTTGGCCCGAAAAAGGAAAAATTGAAGAAGAAGCAATCCCTTCAAAAACAAATGTGATGAAGTATTTTGTATCTATTCAACATTGGGCAAATCATGCTCAGGTTGACTTATTCTATTTTTCCTCATTTGACGAGTCCTGGAAAATACATGATGAAGGTTGGGCAGGTACCTCCTGGGGGCTTTGGGACGCTCACGAAAATTTTAAATTTTCAAAAGACCAGAATTTAATTTTAAAACAAAAATAGTATGTCCTACAGAAAAGAAAGGGTAATAGAAGGCGGATGGCTGGAATACCTATTAAAATTCAAAGAAATTAAATTCCCTGAAATATCCTCAGAAAAGGACCTAAAAAGTATATTCCATAAAATTTTAAACAACGGTATTCACGGCTTTTGTTTCAGTTTGTATGAAGATGGACAACAACCCGGAGACATCATAAGTGAAACTCAGGTGCGTCGCCGTATGGAAATTCTTCAACCGGTATCTAAATGGGTTCGCTCTTTTTCGTGTACCGATGGAAACGAGCATATTCCAAGAATAGCCAAAGAAATGGGTTTAAAAACCTTGGTAGGCGCTTGGTTGGGCGATGACCCTGAGATAAATAAACGTGAAATTGAAGGCCTCATTGAATTATCAAACAAAGGACTTGTTGATATTGCAGCAGTGGGTAATGAAGTGATGTACCGCAAAGACCTGAGTGAAGAAGAACTGCTGGATTTTATGTATCATGTTAAAAATGCCATCCCAAAAGAAATTCCTGTGGGCTATGTAGATGCTTATTATGAATTTTCAGCACGTCCTCGCATCACTGAGGCTTGCGACGTGATTCTTACTAACTGTTATCCATACTGGGAAGGATGCCCGTTTGAATATTCTTTGGAGCATATGAATCAAATGTACCATCAAGCCAAAGCTGCCGGAAATGGTAAAAAAGTCATCATCACAGAAACAGGCTGGCCCAGTCAAGGTAACGGCTTTAAAGGTGCTAAACCTTCTTATAAGAATGCTTTAAATTATTTTATCAGAACACAACTTTGGGCACAAGCCAATGAGATTGAAGTCTTCTACTTTTCCTCATTTGATGAGTCCTGGAAAGTAGGTGCCGAAGGAGATGTGGGTGCTTATTGGGGAATTTGGGATAAAAACGAAAAAATGAAATTTTAATGAATATATATAAAGATTTACAACTGCAGCCCGGCAATGCTATTTGCTATTCGGGATTTCGGGAAGGACAACAACCCGGAGGTGAATACCCCACTTATGAAGAAGTAAAAGAAGACTTAGAATTACTTCAAAATCACTGGAAATATTTAAGACTTTATGATTGTGACACCCATGCAGAAACAGTTTTAAAAGTCATTAGAAATGAAAAAATGAATTTTAAAGTTCTTTTGGGTGCTTATATAGGAGCAGAATTGAACAATTTTGGTTGCCCATGGGGCGGCATTTTTTCACAAGAGGTGTTGGAGCAAAATAAAATTAATAATGGTATTCAAATCAACAAATTAATAGCACTTGCCAACCAGTATCCCGAAACTATTTTTGCACTTTCTGTGGGTAATGAGGCTTGTGTCGAATGGACAGACCATTTTGTTTCCGTTGAAAGTGTAATCAACTTTGTGAGGACTGTAAAAAAAGGGGCTCTTCAACCCGTTACTTTTTGTGAAAACTATGTGCCATGGTTAAACAAATTAGAACCCCTAGTTGCCGAAATTGATTTTATCTCCATTCATTCTTACCCGGTGTGGGAGTATAAAAACATTCACGAGGCTTTGCAAGTTACACAAGAAAACTACCAAGCCGTGGCGTCAAAATATCCTGATAAACCCGTTGTGATAACAGAGGCCGGATGGGCAACAAACTCAAACGGAAGGGGTATTGACCCTCACAACGTAAGTGAAGAGTTACAAGGTATTTATATCAATGATTTAACTCGCTGGAGTGAAGATGAAAATATCTTGACTTTTGTTTTTGAAGCTTTTGATGAACCTTGGAAAGGTTCAAATGATGCTTTGGAGCCTGAAAAACACTGGGGATTGTTTTATGTTGACAGAACACCAAAACTTGTGATGAGGCAAAATGAAATTTTTGAAAGCCTTTAAAATTGAAGTCTAAATTTTAAAGCTTAATCTGTTTCCTGTTTCAATATTTCAAGATCTTTTAAAAGCATCTCCATTTCATCCCAATTGGTGCCATCATAAAAACCGCGAATGCGTCTTTTTGTATCTACAAGCACAAAATTTTCAGTGTGAATCATATCATACTCGCCATCAAAAGGTTCATATTTAGCGACAAGGTATGATTTTCTGGCCAGGTCATAAATCTGTTCTTTATCCCCGGTTACCATGTTCCACTTAGTGTCGTTAACACCTTTTTTTTCGGCGTAAGCTTTTAAAACAGAAACGCTATCAATTTCTGGAGTTACGGTGTGCGAAAGAAGTAACACATCGTCCTGGTCTTTTAAAATTTCCTGCAATTTGATCATATTATCTGTCATAATGGGACAAATGGTGGGGCAGGTTGTAAAAAAGAAATCGGCTATGTAGATTTTATTTTCATAATCCTTCTGGGTGACAGTCTCTCCATTTTGATTCAATAATGCAAAATCCCCAATGGTGTGGTATTTTTTAATATGCTGTTTTGTACTGTCAACAAGTTCTGCATTGACCATATTGGGTTGATAAACAGGCAATTTTGGTTGTGGGTTTAAAATAGAATAAATAGCCGTTATGATGATAACAGAAAGCACCAACATAACCACAGCAAAAAACTTGTATTTAGAGAAAAATTGTAGCACGATAACCGGGATTAAATCTGTGCAAAAATACGTATTTTACAAGTGTTTTAATCTTTCAAAATAGTTAAAAAAAGGTATTGAAAATTAAGTTTTAGAAACTCCTTCTAAAAGTGTATTTTTGCACGTTCAATGTAAAAGAAATTATGGATCCGTTTTTTGTAAAAGCGATACAGCTCATCTTGAGCTTGTCAATATTAATTGTCCTGCACGAGTTAGGACACTTTATCCCAGCTAAAATATTCAAAACCCGTGTTGAAAAATTTTACCTCTTTTTTGATATAAAATTTTCACTCTTTAAAAAGAAAATTGGTGAAACCACTTATGGCATTGGCTGGTTACCCCTTGGAGGCTATGTAAAAATTGCCGGAATGATCGATGAAAGCATGGACAAAGAACAGATGGCAAAACCACCCCAGCCATGGGAATTTCGCTCAAAACCCACCTGGCAGCGCCTCATCATTATGCTGGGCGGTGTAACTGTTAATATTATCGTTGGATTCTTGATTTATTCTTTAATACTCTTCCATTTTGGGAGAGATTTTGTCACACCAGAAACCATGCCCGATGGATTTGCGGTACATGAATCTTTTAAAGCCTTTGGCTTTGAAGACGGTGACCAAATTCTAAAAGTAAATGGCGAACACTTTGAAAATGTGTTAGACATCAACAAATACATCATGTTGAGAGATGTAACCACCGTTGAAGTACTGCGTCAAAATGGCAATACAGAAACACTCTCACTTCCTGAAGATATTGGCATGACCAATTTTAAAGCAGGAATCATGGAACCCTTTGTTCCTTTAGTAAAGCCTGTAATTGACCGTGTAGAACCTGAAAGTCCTGCAGACAAAATTGGTCTTCAACAAGGAGACAGAATTGCGTTTACTAACGGTGAAGAAACTCTTTATTGGCACGAGTTTACACAAAAAATAAAAAGCAATCCCGACACTCCCATTGCTATAGTAGTCAATAGAAATGACGAAATCATAAATCTAAACATTACGCCTGATGAAAAAGGAATAATTGGTGTATATCCTCAATTAAACTTTGATGCTGTGCATAGAGAGTACTCCATATGGGAAAGTATCACTCACGGAAGTAGTTTTGGCTATGGTATCTTGAGAGACTATGCCGCTCAATTCAAATATGTGTTTACCAAAGAAGGTGCTACCCAAGTAGGCGGTTTTGGTGCCATAGGTAATTTATTTCCAGATACCTGGGACTGGTTAAATTTTTGGCAAACAACGGCACTCATTTCGATTATTTTAGCCTTTATGAATATACTCCCCATACCGGCACTGGATGGTGGACACGTGGTGTTTTTACTCTATGAAATGGTTACCGGTAGAAAACCCAATGAAAAAGTAATGGAATATGCACAAATTGCAGGATTCTTTATAATAATTGCACTGGTACTTTTTGCCAATGGAAACGATGTCTATCGTTGGTTATTTGGTTAAAAAGAACATAAAAAAGAGTCATAAATTGGCAAGTTTATAATATTATTGTAGTTTCACAGCCTGAATCTAAATTTTTAAAAATGAACACATTAGTAAAACAAAGTAAAAAAATATTTATAGCCTTTTTGTTTGTTACTGGAGGCGCAATTGCACAGGAAGAAGTATCTGATGTTGAATTGGGTAACTTTGTAAAAGCAGTAACAAGTATTCAAGCGATTAATATGGAAGCCCAGTCTTCAATGATGGAGGTTGTAGATCAATCGGGTTTTGAACTGGATCGTTTTAACGAAATTTACCAAGCAGCAATGACAGAAGACACAGAAAAATTAAAAACACTTTCTGAAGACGAAACTAAAAAATTTGATGGAGTACTGGCGCGTTTTGATGCAATGCAAGCTGTATTTCAAAAGCAAATGGAAGAAGCCGTTGTGAAAGAAAATATCACACTAGAGCGTTTTGACGCCATTGCAGAGTTGATGGAAACAGATACGGCACTTCAATTGCGTTTACAAAATATGATGCAGCAATAAGATAGTTCAATTTATTTATTTGAAACCCTCTAAATTTTTTAGGGGGTTTTTTTATGAAGCAATCAATCTCAGTTGATGGGCATAGAGGTAATATTTGAATAAGCAATAGCATTTAGATTCTCTGAAAAATAAGTATCTTTAACCCACAAAGTATCCGCATTTTGAAAGTTAAAATAGTTTATCCCTTTTTTGTTTTTCTGCTTATTGGGCTGCAATGCTTTTCGCAAGAGCTCCCCCCTGTAATTTCCTTTTCTTCAAAAGACTATCAAGCAGACAACCAAAACTGGGCCATAAGTCAGGGAGACAACAACCATATTTATGTGGCAAACAACAAGGGTTTGCTTGAATTTAACGGAGACTCCTGGAGTTTATATCCTTCTCCCAATGAAAGTATAATAAGGTCTGTATATATTTATGAAGATAAAATTTATACGGGTTGTTATAGAGAGTTTGGTTTTTGGGAACGGCAAGAAACGGGAACGCTAAAATATACTTCATTAAGCAAAGATTTGGAGAATGAAATGCTGGAAGATGAACAATTCTGGACCATATTGAATTATTCAAACTTTTTGTTATTTCAATCATTAAATTCAATCTATATATATAATCTTCAAAATGGAGATATCCAAAAAATTGGTTCAGATGAAGGAATCACAAAAATGTTTCAGATTGAAAACGATATTTATTTAAGCAAACCCAAGACAGGAATATTTAAGCTTTCAAACGGCCAAACAGAGCTTGTGTCAGACCACCTTATTTTTAAAGAAAATCTAATCATTAATCTTTATAAAATCAACAACTCCTTGTTGGTGCAAACCATTGCAAATGGCATCTACACTTTGGAGGAAAACCCGGAATTGTGGGGAGCTGAGAATGCTGATTTTTTTAAAGACCTAAATGTTTACAACAGTTTGCAAACAAATTCAGGAGACATCATACTAGGAACCATTTCCCAAGGTGTTGTTTACATAAATAATAAAGGCACCATTGAATTTCAAATCACCAAAAATCAAAGCTTGAGTAACAACACAGTGTTGTCAATTTTTGAGGACAATACCGGTAATATTTGGCTGGGACTTGATAATGGTATTGATTGTATTAATTTAAAGTCTTCTGTAAGAATTTTTAATGATGATAGCGGTAAGCTAGGAACCGTTTATACATCAGCAGTATTTGATGGTAACCTTTATCTTGGCACTAACCAAGGGTTATTCTATCGTTCATTAAACGATGAAAGTTCTAGTAAGTTTAATTTAATTGATGCCTCAGTGGGACAGGTATGGTCCTTATTTGTTTATGATGATACGCTTTTTTGTGGTCACCATGAAGGCACCTTTATTGTGGAAAACACAAGCTTAAGGAAAATTTCCGAAAACCCTGGAACCTGGTGTTTTAAAACGGTCGATGCAGATGAAAATTTACTTTTACAAGGAAATTATGAAGGTGTGAGTCTTTTGGAAAAAAATAATGGTGATTGGCAGTTTAGAAATACACTCACAGGCTTTAATATGTCCTCAAAGTTCATTGAATTTGTTGACTCCAATACATTTTTAGTTGCTCACGAGTATAAAGGTATTTATGCCCTCACAGTAGATGAAAGTTTCAAAAACATCATTCACTTAGAAAAAAACAATTCAATTGAAAAAGGACTTTATTCTAGTCTTGTGAAAAATAAAGACAGGGTTTATTATGGGTATGAAAAGGGTGTTTGGAAATACAATAATGCTTTAAAGACTTTTGAAAAAGATTCAATTTACAGTGAGCTTTACACCCCAGAAAATTATACTTCCGGAAAGCTGGTTTCTACAAATGAAGGCACAGTTACTTGGAACTTCACAGAACGTTTTATCAATTATATCTCCCAAAGTAAAGTGAGCAAAACGCTTGAGATACTCTCGATTCCAATTCCAAACAGCACAAGAAATGCAATGTTGGGGTATGAAAATGTAAGCGAGTATCAAGATGGTGTCTATCTTTTTGGAAATGCTCAGGGTTATTTTTTACTAGATTTAAAACGGTTTCAAAACAGAAAACAAAATCCCTCACTCGCTATCCATAAAGTTAGCGCAAACCAAATAAACAAACCCCAGTTTTATTTATCATTAAAGGATCAACCCGACTTAGATAATAAGAATAACAACATTCATTTTAACTTTAGTATCTCAGAATATGAAAAGTTTTATACCTCAGAATATCAGTATAAGTTAACGGGACTTATGGATGAGTGGAGCTCCTGGCAAACGCATAGTGAAGTTTCATTTAACAACCTTCCTTATGGCGACTATGAATTTCAAGTAAAAGGCAGAATTGGCGAGCATAATTATTCAGAAATTGTTACATATGCTTTTAGAATTAACCGCCCGTTTATTTTATCAAATAGCATGCTTGTTTTATATGGGTTTTTAATTCTCATCTCCATATTCATCATTCATAATATGTACAAAACCTATTATAAAAAGCAGCGTAAAAAAATCGAAGTAAAAAATAAACGCGAATTGGCTTTAAAAGAATCTGAGAACAAAAGAGCCTTGATGAGACTTAAAAATGAAAAACTACAACAAGATATAGAAAGTAAAAACAGAGAACTTGCTATTTCAACAATGAGTCTCATTAAGAAAAATGAATTTTTAAACAGTATTAAATCAGAACTAAATCATTTTACACAAGAACAAAAAGATGTCAAAAAAGTTATCAAAATCATTGACAAAAACCTAAACAGCAATGACGATTGGAAATTCTTTGAAGAAGCATTCAATAACGCTGATCAAGACTTTTTTAAAAAAATAAAAACCAATCACTCCGCTCTTACCCCAGACGATTTGCGTTTGTGTGCTTATTTAAGACTAAATCTTTCCTCAAAAGAAATTGCTCCATTGTTTAATATTTCTCCAAAAAGCGTCGAAGTAAAACGATATCGTTTGCGAAAAAAAATGAATTTACCCAACGAAACGAACTTAACAAATTACATTCTAGAAATTTAGCTCCAATACATATACCCTTTTTAGCTATACATTACCCATACACATTCTCTATAAGAACACTCTCAATCCCAATGTTTTAAAACTTTAACATTCCCAAATGTTCAATGTTTATACTACACAGGCTTAGAAATCATTGCTAAAACAAACAACCTAGAACGTTGTAGTTAATTTGTAATAAAATCCATGATAAAAATTCAAGGATCAGGTTTTATATTTGGAAAACTCACAATGATTTGTTTGATGAGAAAATACCGGGGCTTAATGATTCAATATAATTTCAAACACTTTCACAGCTCTTATAAACCACTTTAAATCAAATCATTCAAATCTTGAAAAAGCTAATTAAATTATAAATTAAAATTACTAAATCATGAAAAAAATTACACTACTTAGTTTAATCTTTGCATCCTCTTTTATGGTGGCTCAAAATACAGTCACTGTTGACGGTAGCGCAGAGTTTTTAGGTTATGCTAATGTTTTCGAAACCCCTGCCAATGGCGGAGCATTTGTATTTGGATCTCCCTGGGCAGTTGAAGACATCAAATCTGTTATTGACGTGGGAGCAAACACGGTAACTCTTTTCCCTAACTTCAATACCTATGGCGACAACCCGACAGACCCTTTTTGGGTAGATCAAGGCACAGGAATTGGAAACAAAGTATTTGAAGGAAACACCTTTAACGAGAACAACACAAACCTAGTGGGTGAAGAATTGACTTTTGAAGCAGAGGTTCAAGCATTCACACTTGATCCAGATTATGAAGTGAAAGCTTTCATAAAAGTTTTTAACGCAGATTTCTCTGTTTTGAAAGAAGAAAGTGTTGTATTGACTGAAACGGGAAACTTCTCGATTACATACACAAACGTTGAGCCTGAAGATACTACAGTTCAATATGGTTTTTCTGTAACAGGAATTAATGCAAATCCAGATGATGAACCAACTCTTGGAAATGTAGTTGTGGGACCATTCAACCTTTCAACTTCAGATTTTGATACAAACTCATTTGTGGTTTATCCAAATCCTTCTAGTCAAAACTGGACTGTAAACAACAGAAACTTAACAAATTTTTCAGTAAATCTATTTGATGTTAACGGAAAATTACTTTCTGAATATCAAAATATTTCCAGCCATAACTTTTCAATTGATGCGTCAAGTCTTAAATCAGGAATTTATTTTGCAAACATAATTTCAGAAAATAATTCATCAACCATTAAACTCATAAAAAAATAAAAACTAATATTCCTTTTTGGCTGAAAGTTTTATAGACTTTAAAATTAAAAGTTAATTGGGGCAGTATTAGAATCATTCTAATTTAAAAACACACAAAATGAAAAAATTTACAACCCTATTATGTATGCTAAGCCTTTTTTATGGAATTAGCCAAAATGCCCCAATTAATTTTGAACCCGATGGTAATGGAGCCGACTGGACCTGGACTGTTTTTGAAAACGATACAAACCCGGATCTAGAAATTATTACAAATCCAGATCCTTCTGGAGCAAATACATCTGCTACAGTAGCACAATTTACTGCCTTGCAAACAGGCCAACCTTTTGCAGGTGTTGAATCTGCTCAAGGAGCAGACCTTGGTGAATTTGTTCTAGATGCTACAAACAATATTATAACTATAAAGGTTTGGAAGCCTGTAATTAGTAATGTGGGCATCAAACTTGTTTCTTCAACCTTTTGGTCTCAAGGAGAAATTTTAATTCCAAATACTCTCATTAATCAATGGGAAGAGTTAACATTTGATTTTTCCAGTTATATAAATCCCCCTGCAGGAAATGGTGTGTTGAGTCAAATTGTGATTTTCCCTGATTTTGACGCCAGAACTCAAGACAATATCATCTATTTTGATGACATTCGTTTTACAGATGGAACACTTTCAACTCATTCAAATGAACTGTCTAATAATTTTGTAGTTTTTCCAAATCCATCATCAGATAAATGGATAATTTCAGACAAAACTAACTCAGATTTTACAACTCAACTTTTTGATGTGCAGGGTCAATTGTTAGCTGTTTATAAAAACAACTCACAACAAAACCTTTCTATTGATGCTTCAAGTTTCCAGGCAGGAATTTATTTCGCTAAAATTACTTCAGGCAATGCATCAACTACTATTAAATTAGTCAAAAGGTAATTGAATAAAAAGGCTGTCATATATTATGAGCAGCCTTTTTTTAGTATTGATCCAAACAATCTAAGTAAACCTGTTTTTAAATCTTTTTTTAATTAGTAGCGTTTACAAAATTTCACCCATCATTTTAATGAAGTCTTTAAAATTTAAAGCACGCTTTTAACTAAATTTCTAATATTTAGACTATGAGAAAAGAATTATTCAACCAAAAGAAATTTAATTTCTTGAGCAACTCAAAAAAAATCAACCTCAATATTCCTTTTCAAAATATTGCAATCACCTTGTTCTTTGCTATATTTCTAGGCTATTCTGCACAAGCTCAAAGCCCAACTTCTAATGCCCCAGACCCTACAGAGGATCCCGCAGATGTAGTTTCCATTTTTTCTGATACTTATACCAATGTGCCGGTTGCAAACTATGACCCAAACTGGGGACAAAGTGGCCATACACAAGTAAACACAACATTTGACCCAACAGGAACCGGGACTAACTTTGCTCTGGCCTATCCAAACTTTAACTACCAAGGAACAGAAATTGGCAGTAACTTAGACTTATCGGGGATGGACTTTCTTCACGTAGATATATGGGTAGCCGCCGGTACTAGCCGTATGGTGAAAGTTTCACCCATTAACAATGGAACAGGCGCAGGAGAAGTTCTTGTAGAAGTGCCTTTAACACCAGGCTCTTGGAATAGTGTAGCTTTGCCTAAATCAGCCTTTACAGGAATGACTTGGAACTCTGTGTTCCAGTTAAAATTTGACGGACAATTCAACGCAGATGGTTCAGCAAATACCACTCCATTTGATGTCTATTTAGATAATATTTATTTTAGTCAAGCAGCAGCCACAACAGCTCCAGTTACAAACGCTCCAGACCCCACAGAGAATCCGGCAGATGTTGTTTCTATTTTTTCTGACTCATACACCAATGTTTCCGTTGCAAACTTTGACCCAAACTGGGGACAAAGCGGTCACACTCAAGTAAACACGACCTTTGACCCAACAGGAACCGGGACTAACTTTGCTCTGGCCTATCCAAACTTTAACT
>DAINOA010000005.1:41147-43129 GCA_036735625.1 Planktosalinus sp.
TTCAGCAAATACCACTCCATTTGATGTCTATTTAGATAATATTTATTTTAGTCAAACTAGTGGCGGAGGTACTGAACCCCCTGTTCCGGTTGGTTTTGTCGCTTTAGACAATATTGGGGGAACCCCGGTGGGACCCGGAGAAGTATTTTTAGCCTGTGGACCAAATCAGGTTGGAGGAGATATTGTTTACAGACTTTATTTTGAACTTACTTCAGCTGGTGTTACAGACCCAATTACTGAAGCCAATGAATATGTTTTTGGAAGTACCGGTGGTGATGGAGGTGGTGTTGGACCTTTCGGATTTGTCATTTCAGGACTTGACCCGGGGGTTGAATATACCTTTTGGCTCTACCAATATGATACACTCCTTGATCTTTTTTCAGATGGTGCAGCAGTAGCTACACAAGTATCAGGAGCCGGAGGAGGTGGTGGAAATGAACCATTAACAGCAGCACCAGACCCCACAGAAGACCCCGCTGATGTAATCAGTATGTTTAGCGACGTCTATACAGATGTGCCCGTTGATACCTGGTTAACGCCTTGGTCTGCCGCAGTACTCGAGGATGTTCTTATTGACGGAAACCCTACTAAAAAATACACCAATGTTGATTTCCTAGGTATCGAAACCGTGGGACCCAACTTGATTGATGCTTCAGAAATGGACTTCTTCCACATCGATGTTTGGACTCCAAATATGACTACCTTTAGAGTAAAACTCGTTGACTTTGGTGCAGATGGAGTTTTTGGAGGTGGTGACGATTCTGAACACGAAATCATTTTTGAAAACCTTCCTCTAGGTGAATGGAACAGCCTGCAAATACCTCTTGATGATTTTGTTGGTTTAGCGAGTAGAGAAAATCTCGCACAATTAATCCTTTCAGGATTGCCGGCAGGTGCAGGAACACTGTTTGTTGATAATGTGTATTACAGCAAGACTTCTACAGGAGGCGGAAATGAGCCATTAACAGCAGCTCCAGACCCCACTGAAGATCCTGCTGATGTTATTAGTATGTTTAGCGACGTTTATACAGATGTACCGGTCGATACCTGGTTAACTCCTTGGTCTTCTGCAGCTCTCGAGGATATCCTCATTGATGGAAACCCTACAAAAAAATATACAAATGTTGATTTCTTAGGTATTGAAACCACAGGAGCCAATTTAATCGATGCTTCAGAAATGGACTTCTTTCACATCGATGTGTGGACTCCAAACATGACTACCTTTCGAGTAAAACTAGTTGACTTTGGTGCAGATGGTGCTTTTGGCGGTGGTGACGATTCAGAACACGAAATCATCTTTGAAGATCTACCTCTAGGCGAATGGAATAGCCTGCAAATACCCCTAGACGATTTTGTGGGTCTTACTAGCAGAAATAATCTAGCTCAACTTATACTTTCTGGTCTTCCGGTAGGCGCAGGAACGCTGTTTGTTGACAATGTGTATTACAGTAGAATTCCATTATCTAATGTATGTGGAGGAATTTTTACTGATAGCGGCGGAGCTGATGGAAACTACAGCAATAACGAAGACATAACCTGGACTATTTCTCCAGACAATACAGATGATTTTGTAACAGTGATATTTACCTCTTTTGATGTGGAAGCAACTTGGGATGCACTTTATGTGTTTGACGGTCCAGATACCAGTTCGCCATTAATCAGCAGTGGAAACCCACCAACAGGAACAGGTTTCCCCGCAGGAGGTTGGTATGGAACAAACATTCCCGGTCCTTTTGCTTCAACACACCCAAGTGGTGCATTGACTTTCCGATTTTTAAGTGATGGTTCAGTGACGCGTGCTGGATGGGTTGCAGATGTGGTTTGTGCTCCTGTGCCACCACCAAACGATTTGATAGAAAATGCCATTAGTGTAACTGCAGAGACGCAGCCTTATACAGACCCCGCAGTGAGATTACAGTTTGCAACAAATGAGCTATTGAATCCTGATGGATGTGCCATTGCCGGAACACCTGGTGTATGGT
>DAINOA010000006.1:0-21285 GCA_036735625.1 Planktosalinus sp.
CTCCAACTGAATACCAAAAATTTAGATACAATCCAGCATAGTCTTCATTAATAGGATAATTTGTATGACACCCTCCTTGTAAAAAATTCATTTCAAGAATTGAAAACCCGTTAACCCCTATGTACTCTAACATCCCTGCGCCTCCATAGTCACAAATTTCGGTATATAGAGTTCCATCCTCAAAAAATTCAGAAGCAACAAAGGGAATTTCACTGTTAATAGGTGGAATATGACTCTGGCCATCAACGATTAAATCGTGTAGGTACCATAAATTCTCAAAAAGTTGCGGGTCTTGTGCATATAGATTTGAGGATTGTTTGCTCATCAATACTGTATGCACATTTAGAATAAAAATCACAAAGACTATCCATTTAGTACTCATCACACAAAACTTTAACAACTAATTATTTATAAATATAGTGAAAAATGTCATAGCCTAAGGTTTGATTTGCGATAGCTATCTTCAAACTCATAATTTTCAAAAATGCCACCATCAATCATTTCCATTGTACTCCTTTAAAAACTAAAGTTTTCCTTGTATATTTGCACTTTAGAATTATTCTATATAAGCTACTGAAAAAGAACAATGAAGCTAGACAAACAACAAATTTTAAATGCGCTCGAAACTATTACAGTTTCGGGTGATGGAAAAAATATGGTGGAAAGTGGTGCCGTGCAAAACGTCATTACCTTTGCAGATGAGGTAATTGTTGATTTAGTTCTTTCAACACCTGCACTTCATATTAAAAAACGCGCAGAAACGGATGTCATCACCACTATAAAAGACAAGGTGCACCCAGATGCTCAAGTAAAAGTCAATATCAAAGTAAATGTCCCTGAAAAACCACAAATCAAAGGAAAACACATTCCCGGAATTCACAATATCGTTGCTATTGCTTCAGGTAAAGGGGGAGTGGGAAAATCTACAGTAACAGCAAACATAGCTGTTACTTTAGCAAAAATGGGTTTTAAAGTGGGTGTGCTTGATGCAGATATCTATGGACCTTCTATTCCCATCATGTTTGATGTGGCTCATGAAAAACCTCTTTCAGTCAACGTCAATGGGAAATCAAAAATGAAGCCCGTTGAAAATTATGGCGTGAAAGTGCTTTCCATCGGGTTTTTTACACAACCCAATCAAGCAGTTATTTGGCGTGGGCCCATGGCAGCAAAAGCACTCAATCAACTCATTTTTGATGCCAACTGGGGTGAACTCGATTTTATGCTTGTTGATCTCCCTCCCGGAACAGGTGATATTCACCTTTCAATTATGCAGTCAATGCCCATCACAGGAGCTGTGATTGTAAGCACACCACAAAATGTAGCCCTAGCTGATGCCCGAAAAGGAGTGGCTATGTTTCAGCAGGAAAGCATCAATGTTCCTGTTCTTGGCATTGTAGAAAATATGGCCTATTTTACTCCGGAAGAGTTGCCTGAAAATAAATACTATATCTTTGGCAAAGAAGGAGCAAAAAACCTGGCTGAAGACCTTGAAGTTCCCTTTTTAGGAGAAATTCCACTTGTGCAAAGCATCAGAGAAGCCGGGGATGTGGGCAGACCTGCAGCGATGCAAACAGGAACCCCGCTGGAAAATGCTTTTGAATCGCTAACGCGAAATGTGGTACAAGAAACCGTAAACCGAAATGAAAACCTTCCGCCAACACAGGCCATACAAATAACCACAATGGCAGGTTGTAGCGCAATAAAAAAATAAGTTATGACTGAACAGGATTTAAAAATGAATATTGAAAAGGCGTTGGAGGAAATTCGCCCTTTTTTACAGAGTGATGGCGGTGACATTTCCTTAATTTCAATTGAAAATGGAAAAAATGTAACTGTTCAGTTACAAGGAGCCTGCGTGAGCTGTTCTGTAAACCAAATGACTTTAAAGAGCGGTGTGGAAATGACCATTAAAAAATATGCTCCACAAGTTGAAAGGGTCATCAATTTAGGTATTTAATAAATGTTATAGTCATTTCTGAAATACTTTTAAATCTTATTTTTGTTCATTACCCTCGAAAAAGAATCCATGATTAAAACCGATATACTCATCATAGGCGCAGGTCCCACCGGACTTTTTGCTGTTTTTGAAGCAGGACTTTTAAAATTAAAATGCCATTTGATAGATGCGCTTCCGCAACCCGGAGGTCAACTGGCTGAATTGTACCCTAAAAAACCAATTTATGATATTCCCGGTTTCCCGGAAGTACTTGCTGGTGATTTGGTTGACAATCTTATGAAGCAAATAGAACCGTTTCAGCCCGGTTTTACATTGGGCGAGCGTGCAGAGACTATTGAAAAGCAAGAAGACGGTTCCTTTATTGTTACTTCCACAAGTGGTATGAAACACCACGCGCCTGTGGTAGCAATAGCTGGTGGTTTGGGAAGTTTTGAGCCCAGAAAACCGCTTATCCCCAATATTCAACAGTTTGAAGATAAGGGTGTTGCTTATTTTATTAGAAATCCGGAAATCTATCGCAATAAAAAAGTAGTCATTGCCGGCGGTGGTGATTCTGCACTCGACTGGAGTATCTTTCTTTCGGAAATAGCATCAGATGTAACCCTTGTTCACAGAAGAAATGAATTTCGTGGAGCACTTGATTCGGTTGAAAAAGTACAGGAGTTAAAAAAACTGGGAAAAATTACACTCATAACCCCAGCTGAAGTAGTAGGTCTTAGTGGCGTAAATCAATTAGAGACAGTAGTTCTTCAAAAAGCAGATTCCAGTGAAGAAATTATCGAAGCTGATGCGTTTATTCCATTATTTGGGCTTTCGCCAAAACTGGGACCCATCGCAGACTGGGGACTGGAAATAGAAAAAAATGCCATCAAAGTTGACAATACCCTGGATTACCAAACCAATATACCCGGTATTTATGCGATTGGGGATGTCAACACCTATCCCGGAAAATTAAAATTGATTTTATGCGGTTTTCATGAGGCCACCTTGATGTGCCAAAGTGCTTATCAACGCATTCATCCAGATAAAAGATATGTAATGAAATATACAACTGTTGGAGGCGTTCATGGTTTTGATGGCAGTATAAAAGAAGCTCCTAAGGCAGTAGTGAAGTCTATTGATTAAGATGCCCTCTCCCAGCCTCCCCCAAAGGGGGAGGAGAATTGTACTTTTGAATTTATTTTAAATATGCAAGACATCACAATAACAATAACAGACCGAGAAGGTGTAAGCCACACAGTACAAGCGCCCACAGACATGAATATGAACCTGATGGAGTTGGTGCGTTCTTTTGAACTTGCTCCGGAGGGAACCATAGGTATTTGTGGTGGTATGGCGATGTGCGCTTCTTGCCAGTGCTATATTGAAAGTGACCACTTATTACTTGAAAAAGGAGATGACGAAGAGGCTATGCTCTCAGAAGCTTTTTATGTAAAAGAAAACAGCCGTTTGGGTTGCCAGATTCACATAAGTTCTGAACTAGATGGGCTAGAAGTTACCCTTGCGCCAGCGGAGTAAATGTTTCAACTAAAGCAGAAATCTTTTATATTAATTCAGATTATAATCTAAAAAAATAAGCGTATTTTTTTTGTAGATTAATTTTGAAATGGTAATATCAATAAAGTATAAATTTCCGACTCTTTTAATAGTGCATATCCTAAATCACTCCTTGTAAACCATCCTAATTTTGTGAAGTTTCTGGGAATGAAGTAAAACAAATGAATGTATCAGATTATTAGTTCCTCCCCTTTTGGGGGAGGTTAGGAGGGTGCTTCTTCTATTTAAAAGCATTTAACCCGGTAATGTCCAAACCGGTGATGAGCAGATGAATATCGTGAGTACCTTCATAGGTAATCACACTTTCAAGATTCATGGAGTGGCGCATAATACTGTATTCACCTGTGATGCCCATTCCGCCAAGTATTTGACGCGCTTCCCGGGCAATGTTGATGGCCATATCCACATTGTTGCGTTTTGCCATTGATATTTGAGCTGAGGTTGCTTTGTTTTCGTTTCTAAGAACCCCCAATCGCCAAGTTAATAATTGGGCTTTGGTGATTTCGGTAATCATTTCGGCAAGTTTCTTTTGTTGCAACTGAAATTGTCCAATGGGTTTTCCAAACTGCATTCGTTCTTTTGAGTATCTTAAAGCGGTATCATAGCAATCCATAGCAGCACCTATAGCTCCCCATGCAATACCATAACGGGCAGAATCCAAACATCCCAGTGGTGCCCCAAGACCAGATTTGTTGGGCAATAAATTTTCTTTAGGCACTTTTACATTATCAAAAATGAGCTCTCCGGTAGCCGAAGCACGCAGCGACCATTTGTTGTGTGTTTCAGGGGTTGAAAAACCTTCCATACCGCGTTCAACAATAAGACCGTGAATTCTTCCGCTTTCATCTTTTGCCCATACCACGGCCACTTGCGCAAAAGGCGCATTGGAAATCCACATTTTTGCGCCATTTAAAAGATAGTGGTCGCCTTTGTCTTTGAAATTGGTTACCATTCCAGCCGGGTTACTGCCGTGGTCAGGTTCAGTCAAGCCGAAACAGCCCATCCATTCGCCACTTGCTAATTTTGGCAAAAACTTTTGGCGTTGGGCTTCATTGCCATATTTCCAGATGGGATACATAACCAAAGAAGATTGTACTGAAGCTGTAGAACGCACACCACTATCTCCTCTTTCAATTTCCTGCATAATCAACCCATAGGATATTTGATCTAATCCGGCACCGCCATACTCTTCAGGAATATAGGGTCCAAAAGCACCAATTTCTGCAAGACCGTTGATAATTTGTTTCGGGAACTCTGCTTTTTGAGCATATTCCTCAATGATGGGTGACACATCGCGCTTTACCCACTCGCGGGCTGCGTCGCGCACCAACTTGTGCTCATCGGTTAACAATTCATCAAGGTTATAATAATCGGGTGCTTCAAAAAGATCGGGTTTCATATTGAGAGGATAAAAATTGAATTACAAAAATACATATTGGGCTAAGATTGCACAATGATAACTCATAAAATATTTGTACTTTAATTGAGTAAAAAATTATCATATCATTTAAATTTAATTGAACCCATTTTATGTCTAATATTCATACTGATGACATACGCTATATCCTTGAAAACCCCTGGAAGATTTCAGAAAATGAGTGGGCACTAAATCTTCAAAGCACTACAGACAGTACAGTCGCTTACCTTCAAAACCAATTAGAACTGGCTGCTAATGACGGGTATTCCAAAATCTGGAAAACTGAAAACGACAAACCCATTGCCGTTTTAGGATGTCTTAAAAAGGACAATGAAAGATTTGAAACCTTTTTTGTTGCCAGTAAGCATATGGAAGAACACGCTTTAAAACTCAGTTTTGATATGCGTGAGATTTTGAAAGAACAAGCAAAAATCTACAAAGGCTGTACGTGTTTTTTATATTCAGTTTCAGATCACCCCAAACAAATCAATTGGTTTAGGTTTCTGGGGTTTACATATAAACCGGAAGGGGATTTAGGTGACAAAAAGTATTTTGAATATGTTTCTCCTGAAAAATAATCATTTAAAATAAATTCTATCCAAAGGTTATTAGACTATAGAATCTCTTTGAAAAGAAAAAAAGGACTTTCGGACAAAAAAAAGAGCGTTTCGTACTTGGATGTGTTTTTAAAGACAAAATATAAACTATCTTAACTGTCTAATTACTAACCTAAAAACTTTCAATCATGTGCGGATCAACAACAGTAACTATTACCATTAGTGCAACTAATGCAATTCCATTTCCACCTACTATTTCTGACGGAACAAATGTAGCAAGTACTCAAATGGATGATGACAATTTAACAACGGTTGTAAAATCAGGCTACATAGTCGTCTTTAAAAAAGCAGGCGATATAGGCGGCATTACAGGCATTTATGAAACCGGAGGAAGCAATGTGTTTAGTACACTGCCAACTTTACAACCAGACGGAACCTGGAAAGGTGTTATAGGTCCATTTCCTCCAAATACTATAGAATCCTATGGAATAAGTTATACAGTGGGAGCAGTAACTTACAATCAGGACCCAAAAATAAAGGTTAATCAATAATTCAATTATGATTTACAAAGGCAATTGTAGGGGTCTTTTGATTATTTGCCTCTTTTGTTGCTTACAATTTACTTATTCTCAAGACCAAAAAGTTGCAGACAGTCTAAAAGTTATCTATGATGAAGGTAACATAGATGGTTTGGATAAACTTGAACTCTTGCGTAATTTGTCTTTCAATAGTGTAAATGACATTGAAGAATCATTAAAATATGCTAATGAATTAATTAAGTTATCAAAGGAAATAGAAGATTATTTATATCTCTACAGGGGTTATAGTTTAAGGGGGCAAGCATATCGGCTGGCAGGCGATTATACGCAAGCACTTGAGTCTTATATATTGGGAAGTGAAGCAGCCTCAAAGTTGAAAGATAAATCCTTTCAAGGAGGATCTTATCTTTTTATTGCTGATGTGTATTCAAAAATTGGAAATATAGTCAATGCTGAAAGCTATTATTCAAAATCCATTGACCTCTTAAGAAAAACAAATGACTCGCTCACCCTGGCATCTGCATTGTTGAATGCCGGAGACGAAGCGTTCAAAAATGAACACTTTGATAGAGCCTTGGAGTATTTTGAAGAATCGGGTTTTCTTTTTAAACAGTTAAACTATCCCATAGGAACAGCTTATAACCTGGGAAATGTGGGAATGGTCTATGCTGAACAGGGAAAAGATGCATTGGCTGAACAAAATATCAATGAAGCAATGGTGTTGTTGGAGGAATTGGAAGATTATTACCCAATCTCAATTTACTTAACATATATGTCTGATATATATTCAAGACGTAATGAGTTTACAACAGCATTAAATTATGCTCAAAGAAGTTTGAATTTAGCCATCCTATATGGGCTAAAAGAACAAATAAGCGATGCTAATTTAACCCTTTCTGAACTCTATGAAGATTTTGGAAACCCCGAAGCATCCTATAAATATTACAAAGAGCATATTGCATACAGAGACAGTATTATCAACATTGAAAATGTCCAGCAAATCGCTGATTTACGTACAGATTTTGAAGTTTCTCAAAAGCAAATCGAAGTTGATCTACTGGAACAAAGAAGAAAGAATCAACGCATTGTTACATTTGCCATTGCAGTTGTATTATTCTTTATAGCAATACTTGCCATACTTTGGTACAGGCGCTATCTCTTTATCAGGAAAACCAAAAAAATCATCGAGGATGAACGTGATAAATCAGACCGTTTATTGCTGAATATTTTGCCTGAAGAAACGGCTAATGAGTTAAAGCTAAATGGCAAGGTGAAAGCCAAAAAATATGATTCGGTTACAGTACTGTTTTCAGATTTTAAAGGATTTACCAGTTATTCTGAAAATCTCTCTCCTGAAGAATTGGTTAAAACCGTTGATTTTTACTTCTCAAAATTTGATACAATCATTGAGTCTCTTGGTCTTGAAAAAATAAAAACCATAGGCGATGCCTATATGTGTGCTGGTGGTTTGCACGGAAATGAAGAGGATCATGCTCACAAAATGGTTTTAGCAGCCAAAGAGATTATAAGTTTTGTTTCAAAAACAAAGGAGAATGATTTTGAAAATAAACTGACTTTTGATATAAGAATAGGAATCAACACAGGTCCGGTAGTTGCCGGAGTTGTGGGGAGCAAAAAGTTTGCATATGACATTTGGGGAGATACTGTAAATGTTGCCTCCAGAATGGAATCCTTGTCACAACCCGGAAAAATTAATATCAGTGAAAGCACTTATGGTTTGATTAAAGACAAATGGAATTGTGAATACCGCGGTGAAATTGAGGCAAAAAACAGAGGGCAGTTGAAAATGTATTTTGTGAATTAGCATTTTTAAAAAGCACTAAAGAGCCCGGCTACAAAACACCACACGATGCTCCTGAAGTCTCGGGACCGGTAACAATTAAAACTTTATTGCTATTCCATCGCTCTCTAAGGTTTTTTCCAATATCCTTTTTATATTTTCCATAATAGCATCCCTTAATGATTTATCACAAATAATAAAACATACAATTATAATCTACTATTTATATATAATAAGACTGCTATTAAAAACAAAAAAATCCGTCCCCGGATTTAACCAAAGACGGATTGTATTCATATCTAAATGTATTAATCTACATCATCCTCATCATCCACCTCATCGGCAAGTTCTTCGGGGGGTTGCACTGCTTCCGGGTCGTCGTCTGCAAAATCTTCATAGTCGTCTTCGTCATAGTTTTCCATAGTGCGCTCCAGTTTGGTACTTACTTTTACCAGGTAAATTGTTTCTTCTGTTCGCACTTCCACACATTCCACGATTTCACCGGCAGCGTTTTTAAACGAAATGATGTTTAAATCATCATACCCATCTGGGTATTTTTCAACGAGAAGTTTTAAAATTTCGGGGGTCAGTTTTTTAAAGTCAACAATAATTCTTTTCATCTGTCTTTTATATTGTTTTTGATAGGTCAGACCTGCCTTGCCGGCAGGCAGGTGGAATGCCTAAACAAAAGACATCCATAGCATAAAAATTAGTTAAGAGGCATTTCATAAAATTACATATCTAATAAGTAGGCAAATATAAGAGGCGCCACAATGGTAGCATCACTTTCTATGATAAATTTTGGTGTATTAATGTCCAATTTTCCCCAAGTGATTTTTTCATTGGGAACCGCCCCGGAATAGGAGCCGTAACTGGTAGTTGAATCAGAAATTTGGCAGAAATAGCTCCAGAAGGGTGTGTCTGTTCGTTCCATATCCTGATACAACATGGGCACCACACAAATTGGAAAATCACCGGCAATGCCTCCACCAATCTGGAAAAAGCCAATACCTTTATTTGAATTGTCAGTGTACCAATCGGCTAAAAAGGTCATATACTCAATACCGCTTTTCATGGTACTCGCCTTGAGTTCACCTTTTAGTACATAAGATGCAAAAATATTTCCCATCGTACTGTCTTCCCAACCGGGAACAATAATGGGCAGGTTTTTATTGGCGGCAGCATACATCCACGAATTCTTTATATCAATTTCATAATATTCTTCAAGCACGCCTGAAAGTAGCATTTTATACATAAACTCGTGTGGAAAATAGCGCTCGCCTTTTTCCTCAGCATCTTTCCAAATTTTAAAAATATGCTTTTGCAGCCTTCTAAAGGCTTCTTCTTCAGGAATGCAAGTGTCTGTAACGCGGTTGAGACCTTTTTCGAGCAAATCCCATTCTTCCTGAGGCGTAAGGTCTCTGTAATTGGGAATTCGTTTGTAATGTGAGTGTGCTACAAGATTCATAATATCCTCCTCCAGATTGGCACCTGTACAGGAAATGATATGCACCTTATCTTGCCGTATGACTTCTGCAAAAATTTTACCCAGCTCTGCGGTGCTCATAGCCCCCGCAAGAGAAACAAGCATTTTTGACCCTTGATTGAGTTGGTCTTCATAGCCTTTTGCGGCATCAACCAATGCCGCGGCATTAAAGTGTAGATAATATTTTTCAATAAATTGAGAGATGGCTCCTTTAGTCTTCGTCATCGTCGTCGTTTTTTCTGTTTGCATATTTAAATTTATAACTCAACATTTTATAGTAGAGTTTTGCCGCAAGAAAATCTGAAGATTTATCTACTTCATTTGGGCAAAGTTCCATAATATCAAATCCCACTACATTTTTCTTTTTGAACATCTGTTTTAAAAACTCCAGAGTTTCATACCAAAGCAATCCGCCAGGCTCCGGGGTGCCGGTTGAGGGTAAAATGGAAGGATCAAAAGCGTCCAGGTCAATAGTGATAAACACATTGGGGGTCATTTGATCAATGGCGTCTTCCATCCAGTCGTCATCAGTAACCATATCGTGTGCAAAATAGGTTTGGTTTTCATCCATGTGTTCTTTTTCAGAAACATCCATAGAACGAATACCCACTTGAATTAAATTACAATTTTGGCTGGCTTCATAGAGGGCACATGCATGGTTGCAAGCAGAACCTTCATATTCTGGGCGCAAATCTGCGTGGGCATCAATTTGCACCACAGTAAGGTCTTCAAAACATTCATTGAAAGCACGAATATTGCCAATGGTGATAGAGTGTTCGCCACCAAAAATGGTAACGAACTTCTCCTGCTGAATGTAGTTTTTTACAGTTTTGTGAACCAAATCAACTACTTTTTCAGGGGAGCTTTTTTCAGTAACCGCCGGTGCTAAATAGACACCTTTTTTATAGACTTCAGAGCGTGTTTCTATGTCATAAAGTTCCATATTTTCTGAGGCGTGTAAAAAGGCTTCGGGTCCTTTGTCTGCTCCTTTTCCCCAGCTGCTTGTCCCATCATAGGGAACAGGAATTAAAACTACTTTCGCTTCGTCAATGCGTGCATACTTGTCCGGTATTCCGGCATAATTTTTCTTAGTCATTGTATCCTAAAATTTTGAGTAAGTCTTCACTTTTTTGTTGTTCAGTAAATAATTGTTTGGTTAATTTTCCGTTTTGGTCTTTGTCAATCAGGATGTGTTTTGGTGAAGGAATAAGACAGTGTTGTAGACCTCCAAAACCGCCAATAGTTTCTTGATAGGCTCCGGTATTAAAAAAGCCAATATACAGAGGTTTTTCTTTTTTGTATTTGGGCAAATAGATACCATTCATATGCTGCTCACTGTTGTAATAGTCATCACTGTCACAGGTCAACCCACCAAGAAGAACGCGTTCATACTCATCGTTCCAGCGATTTACAGCCAGCATAATAAATCGTTTGTTGATTGCCCATGTATCTGGAAGGGTTGTGATGAAAGATGAGTTGATCATATTCCATTTTTCGCGGTCATTTTGTTGCTTTTGGTAGAGTACTTCATAGATGGCTCCACCGCTTTCGCCTACCGTAAAACTTCCAAATTCAGTAAAAATATGGGGGACAGGGACCTCTTCGGCATCACAAACGAGCTTGATTTGATGGATGATTTCGTCAACCATATATGTGTAATCAAATTCAAAAGCCAATGAGTTTTTGATTGGAAAGCCACCTCCAATGTTGAGACTATCTAGCGAGGGACATATTTTTTTTAATTGCACATAGACCTGCATACATTTTAATAATTCATTCCAGTAATAGGCAGTGTCCCGAATACCTGTGTTTATAAAAAAATGCAACATTTTAAGTTGAACTTTTTTGTTGTCTTTGATTTGACGATTGTAAAAAGGTACAATGTTTTTATAACCTATACCCAAACGCGATGTATAGAATTCAAATTTGGGTTCTTCTTCTGACGCAATACGGATACCAATTTTATATTTACCTTTAATTTCCTCGTCCAGCAAGCCTATTTCCTCATAATTATCAATGATTGGGATGCAATTTTTATGACCGCTATTGATTAAGTTAGCTATATTAGAAATGTATTGCTCCCTCTTAAAACCATTGCAAATCACAAAGGTTTTATCGTCAATCTTACCAGCTTCTTTTAATTTGTTGACAATGTCAATATCAAAAGCTGAAGAGGTTTCAATATGAATATCATTTTTAAGAGCTTCATGTAGTACATATTCAAAATGAGAGCTTTTGGTGCAATAGCAATAATTGTATTTACCTTTGTATTTGTTTTTTTTGATAGCGTCTCTAAACCAGCCCTTGGCGCGATTAATGTTGTCTGATATTTTCGGAAGGTAGGTGAATTTTAGAGGGGCTCCATATTCTTCTACCAATTCCATTAAGTCGATACCGTGAAAATGAAGTTCATTATCTTGAAGTGTAAATTCTTCCTGAGGAAAGTAGAAGGTTTGGTCAATTAAATCAATATATCGGGTTTTCATTCAGTAGTTTAAAATTTCGTATAAATTAATAAAAAGTTAAGCAACGCAAAAGTTAATCTCGTAAATTAACGAAATCATAATGTGAATTTAAATACGTATAGGGGTAACGACAGAATAAAAAAGCACCGAATATGCGATGGGTAAAAGAGTCCTGTCAAATAAAATTTGGTTTTTCCTTTCGATTAAAAAATTCAATGTTAATTTTCTGATTTCCAAAAGTACAAACCTAAAAAAAAACTTCATAAGGCAACACATTGTGCAATTGCTGTTTTGTGAATTATATCGTCTTAGCACATTACAAATGAAAATAAAAAAATTGAATTTTTAGGCAAATGAGCTAAAAAATAAGCAGTTTAAAAAAAAATATCTGACTAGATGTAAAGCTGACACGAATGCACGAATGTTATTAGGTATTTATTTGGGACACCTCTAGTGACTCACTATTTTCTTTAAATGCGAAAGAGGAACTCTATTTATAAAACCTGTGTTCATTCGTGGCAGACCATTTAAAATCATTTGTTATAACATCCCTAAATTAATCACTTCCTGCTTGGTCAAATGTCTCCAGTGACCACGTGGCAGGTCTTTTTTAGTGAGGCCGGCATAAGAAACACGGTCGAGTTTGATGACATCATAACCAAAGCTTTCAAAAATCTTTCTTACAATGTTGTTGCGGTTGCTGTTTAACTGAATCCCTATTTCGCTTTTTGGGGCATTCTCTACATAAGAAATAGCATCAATCCAGACCTTCTTTGCTTCTATAACAGGGCCTTCCTCGATTTTTTGAAAATCTTCAAACTTGAGGTTTTTATCAAGTGAAACCTGATAGATTTTTCTAATCATTAAGCCGGTATCGGTTAGTTTTTTCTGCATATCATGGTCGTTTGTAAACAACAAAAGCCCTGTAGTGTTGCGTTGCAATCTTCCCACGGGTACCAGTTTGTATTTGGAAGAATTGGCAACAAGACCCATCGCCGATTTATGCAAGGTTTCCTCACTGGTGGAGGTGTCAAAACCTTTGGGCTTGTTGAGGAGGACGTATTCTTTTTTCTCAGGACTGATGCGTCTTCCATCAAACTTGACCTCATCGGTTAACTTTACTTTGTAGCCCATTTCTATAACTACATGCCCGTTAACCTGTACCTGGCCGGTAGAGATATACAAATCGGCTTCACGGCGTGAACACATACCTGAGTTGGCTATGTATTTATTGAGGCGCATTTCGTCTGAAGGCGCTTTGGGTTTAGGAGCTTGTTTTTTAGGGGCTACTTTTGGGTTATATGTTTTTTTTTTAAAAACGTCTTTGGATTTGGATTTTCCTTCTCGTTTTCCGCCACTTTTGTCTTGTTCTTTTGCCATTATACTGCTAATTTTTGCAAAGGTAGCTTATTTTAAGTGCTTTCTGTCAATTGAATATTACATTATTCTGCTGAGCAATAAATCGACATCAATAAGCACTATGCTAAGGGTTCCTACAACAATGATGAGTTTTAAAATTGCGTGAAGAATCATATAATCAAGTTTGGCTGATGAACGCCAAAGGTAAAAGAGGAACACGGCCAGCAAAAGTACTGCAACCAGAAAATAAAAATTCATATAACCTATTTCAAACTTTGTAAGTAACAGGTATATGGGAATCAATGTAAAAAAACTTAAAAAAGTAAGTATTAGTTTTGAAAACCGCTCACCATACACCACGGGAATGGTTTTGTAATCAAGAACTAAATCGCCCTTAATGTTTTCCAGGTCTTTAACAAGCTCACGCATGGAGATAATTAAAAATAAAAAAGTGGCATGTACAAAAATGACCAAGGCAAAATTCTGATAGTAAATAAACACCGCAAAAAACGGCGTGATGGCCAGCACCGAAGCCGTTAAATTCCCAATAAACGGATATTTCTTCAGTTTATGCGAATAAAACCAAATCCAGAAAATATATGACGAGAAAAACACTACTGCTTTAAATGAAATAGCACTCGCCAGTATGACTGAAAGGAAGTTCAGCACAAAATAAGCCGAAAGCTTGGTATTCTGACTAATAAAACTATCGAGAAAGGTTTTGTTGGGCCGGTTGATTAAATCCTTTTCGGCATCATAAAAGTTGTTGATGATATACCCCCCGGCAATCGCCAATGCCGATGCCACAACAATGACAAACAAATTGGGGTCAAACAATACACTAAAAAATGGTTTCCCAGGTGCCAGGATATATATGGACGTTAAGTACTGTGCAATGACGATAATCAAAATATTATATCCCCTCACCACAGAAACTAGACTCAAAAGCTTGAGCAGGAGTTTTTTTGTTTTGTAGTTTAAAAGGGACATCAGATGATAGACGTGAGATGTTAGATTTTTTATAACGCAAAGATAAAGATATACGATTTAATAAATCTAAAATCCATTATTAGTATTATAATAATCAAAAGTATCGAATGCTCCCCTCCTTGGGAGGGGCCGGGGGAGGACTAAAAACTATAAACCACTTCCAGCTTATGGTCTTTCAGGGCTTTTTGAGCTTTGTCAAGGTCTTCGGTAAAGCCGAGGATATAACCACCACCACCGCTGCCGCATAGTTTCAGGTAATAGGCATTGGTGTCGATACCTTGTTTCCAAAGTTTATGAAATTGTTGAGGTATCATGGGTTTGAAGTTATCCAGCACCACATTGGAAAGTTGCTTGATGTTGGAAAACAAAGACTTTACATCTCCTTTTAGGAAATCGTCCACACAGGCATCTGTGTGTTTTACAAACTGGTCTTTCAGCATCGCCCGGAAACCTTCCTGCTTCATGTTTTCCATAAAAATCTGCACCATGGGAGCCGTTTCACCGGTCACACCGCTATCCAACAAAAAGACAGCGCCTTTTCCTTTTTTGAGTTGGGAAGGAATGCCGGCAGGTTCTATATTGTCTTGTGAGTTGATTAATATGGGTAAGCTCAAGTAGCTGTTTAATGGATCGAGTCCGGAAGATTTTCCGTGGAAAAAAGACTCCATTGCACTGAAAATAGACTTGAGTTGTAATAATTTTTCGCGGGTCAGGTTTTCAAGGACGGTTATTTTGTCATTGGCATACTGGTCATAAATAGCTGCTACCAATGCACCACTACTTCCCACACCATATCCTTGCGGGATGCTGCTATCAAAATACAAACCGGCTTCAATGTCCTTTTTTAAACTGTCTAAATCAAATGTGACCAATTCAGGTTGCTCTAGCTGCAAGGTTTCCAAATAATCTCCAAAACGCTTCAAGCCCTGATTTGACTTTTGCGTAGCCACCGTGTGGTGCTCATCAATCTTTAATGCGCCGTTATAAAAGTTATAAGGGATGGATAAACCTTTGGAGTCCTTGATGATACCATATTCACCAAAGAGTAGTATTTTGGAGTAGAAAAGGGGTCCTCGCATTATATTTATTAATTTACAAAGTAAAGATAAAGAATTTCTAACAATCCTAAATATTTTGGTGCAAATATAGTTGTTCTAGATTATCTATATTAAAAAAATAACTTAAATATTTATTCAAATTTTCATGTAACTCACTAATTTTTAGTATTTTTATAGACATCAATCTCATTTAAATCATGAGAACTTCAATTTCACATCTGTTCATTTTATTTCTGCTTCTACTTCTACTATTTCCTTTTATTACATTGGGTCAAACACATACTTGGACTGGAAACGGAGGCAACAACAACTGGTTTGATGCGTCAAACTGGACTGCAAACACGGTGCCTGATGCAACGAGCAATGTGCTTATACCCTCCGGTTTTGATGTTGACATAACCACAAGCGGTGCTTCACTTAATTTTATGACTATTGAAGCTAATGCTAATTTGGAAGTTAACAACTCACTTGCAATTACTACCGGCATAGAAATAATGGCCGATGGTTATTTTTTATACACTTTAGGGACACTCTCAGGTGATGCAACTATCAACAATCAAGGCACTTTTGAAATAACCGGAATTCCACAAAAAATAATTAACCAATTAACCATTAATAATGAAAATTTGATGTTGATTACAGAAACAGGCATCATCAATGTCAGGGAAAACATGTTTCTCAATAATTTAGCCGGCGCAACGATAGTAGCAAATGGAAATGGGGGTGCATTTAGTACCAATGCAACCGGAGCCACTTTCAATAATTTTGGCGATTTTCAAAAAGTCGATATTGGTCAGTTTGGCGCCTTTTATCTACTGCTTACTACCAACAACCACGGGACTATTTATGTTGGCCAAGACCAAAATATATTAATCTTGAGCCCACTAAATTCCATAAATAATTTTGAAACTGGAATTTTAACCGGCGAAGGTGCTTTTGATATTACGTCGCCATTTACTAATATTGGAAAAATAATCCCACAGGGCAACCAGGCTGTTGAACTTACTTTTGTTAATACATTTCCCCTTTCTCCTCAATCTCATATTGAAATTGATGTTTTCGGTCAAGACCTTGATGACTATGACAAAATCGTTGTGTTTGGCAACCCTTTTATTGAAGGCACAATTGAAATAACTTTGCACTTTGAGGCCTCTATTGATAATGAGTTTACCATCATCACTACTACTCAAGGAATAAGCGGATGTGATTTGCCACCTTCAATTTTTACTGCCCATCAGGGTTTCTTGTATGAGCTTGAGGTAACCTGTACATTTGACGATGTGATTCTTAAAGTAGTTGATAAAGTGTTGTTTGCTGATGAATTTGAACCAATGAACCTCAGTGCTTTCCCCAATCCAACTGATGGCTCTTTTGAGATTCAATTCAGTACCATTGTTCCGGAAGTGGAACTTACCATAAGCAATATTTTAGGCCAAACAATTTCTAAACACACCGCCCAAAACACATACAGGTATCAAACAACTATCGATGGGGCTGCAGGCATCTACTATATTACAGCCAGAACAGCAGATAAAATCGGAACCATTAAAGTCGTTAAGAAGTAATTTGAAAAGCCCCTGAACCCACCTGATCTTTTATAAATTCGTTGTTCTTACAAAACATTGCGAGCTCATTGCTGATAAATGGTGAGACTAGTTCTTTTTCATTTTCGGGATATAAAACATGTACATTGGCACCCGCATCAAGAGTAAAGCAGACCTTGCTGCCGGTCTTTGCACGGTATTTCCAGATGCGATTGATGATCTCTAAAGTGTTAGGTTTCATCAAGATAAAATAAGGCTTAGAGGTCATCATCATCGCGTGTAATGAAAGTGCTTCGCTTTCCACAATTTTAATAAATTCATCGAGGTTTCCCTCTTCCAATACAGGAATTAATTTTTTCATATTTGAATTTGCTTGCGCGAAACGCTCTTCAGCAAATGGATGTTCGTGCATCAAGTCATGACCCACTGTGCTGCTTACTTGCTTTTCCCCTTTATCGACTAAAAGAATCGTGTCCTGATAGTTTTCAAAATTGGGATGTACTTCAAAAGGATACTTTGTGCCAAAAAGATGACTGCTGCCCAGGATTGCAGCGTGTTCGCCCCAAACAATAAGTGGCCCCTCAACACTTCTGCAGGCACTACCCGAACCTAAACGTGCCAAGAAAGATGCTTTTCGATTAAAATAATCAGTAGTAATCAATGGGTTTAATTGATGTTCCATTTCCATCAAGCAAAGCGACAATGCACTCATACCACTCGCAGAAGAGGCAATCCCGCTGCTGTGTGGAAAACTGTTAGTGGTTTCGATTCTAAACCGATACTCCTTTAAAAAGGGCGTGAAGTTTTCTATACGCTGAAAGAATTTCAAGATTTTTGGTTCAAAACCAGCTTCCCTTATACCGTCCAGATACACTTCAAAATCAAAGTCACCTGAGGTTTTTGTTTCATAAAACAAGGTGGTTTTTGTAAAACAATTAGAAAGTGTAAAACTGATGGAAGTATTTTTAGGCAGTTGATCACCATATTTTCCCCAGTATTTTACCAAAGCAATATTGCTAGGCGATTGCCAGGTAACTTGACCCTTTTCAAGTATGTTTGTAGAGGGTTTTGCAAGGAAATTTTTTTCAGTCATAGTGAGGCAAAGATACATTTTTCTTGATTGACTATATTAATGATTAAGATAAGGAATAAAGATTTTTTTACTTAAAAGTGTGAGAAATGGGTTCTATTAGATACTCGTTTCAGATTCAAAATCTAAATGATTTAGACACCTATTAAATTTCCACATCTACTATAGGTTTTATCTATTGAAATTCATATTCAATAAGAATACTTTTTGGTAAATTAGCAACATTAGCTTTTAAAAACAATAAATCAATAAATTATGGATTCAAACAATCAACAAAAATCAACTTCAGGAAGTGGAAAGTGCCCTGTAATGCATGGCTCAAATACTAAACTTGGAGCGGGTGGTGCTATGAATAAAGATTGGTGGCCCAATCAGCTCAACCTTAATATTCTCCATCAACACGCGCCAAAATCAAATCCACTAGGAGAAGATTTTGATTATGCAAAAGAGTTTAGCAAACTCAAGCTTTCAGACGTTAAAAAAGATTTGGAAGAAGTATTAACTACTTCACAAGACTGGTGGCCTGCAGATTATGGACACTATGGTCCCTTTATGATAAGAATGGCTTGGCACGCTGCGGGTACTTACCGCACAGGTGATGGAAGAGGTGGAGCTGGTACAGGAAATCAGCGATTTGCTCCGCTGAACAGTTGGCCGGATAATGGAAATTTAGACAAAGCACGCAGATTGCTTTGGCCGATAAAACAAAAATATGGAAACCAAATTTCCTGGGCCGATCTATTTATTTTGGCAGGTAATGTTTCATTAGAATCGATGGGCTTTAAAACCTTCGGTTTTTCCGGTGGAAGAGAAGATATTTTTCAACCCGAAGAGGATATCTATTGGGGAGCAGAGGATACTTGGTTAGGAAACAAGCGCTATTCGGGAGAACGCAATCTTGAAAATCCGTTAGCGGCTGTTCAAATGGGATTGATTTATGTAAATCCTGAAGGTCCCGATGGAAATCCCGATCCTTTAGCTTCTGCGAAAGACATTCGTGAGACCTTCAAAAGGATGGCAATGAATGATTATGAAACGGTGGCATTGACAGCCGGTGGTCACACCTTCGGAAAAGCCCATGGTGCCGGAGATGCTGCCTTGGTGGGAGTAGAGCCGGAAGCATCAGCAATAGAAGAAATGGGCTTTGGTTGGAAGAGCAGTTTCAAAAGCGGAAAAGGAAGAGACTCTATTACCAGTGGTTTAGAAGGTGCCTGGACACCCACACCCACTCAATGGGATCTGAGCTATTTTGATGTGTTGTTTGGTTATGAATGGGAATTGATTAAAAGTCCTGCTGGAGCAAACCAGTGGGCAGCTGTTGGTCTTGCAGATAAACACCACGCCCCCGATGCTGAAAATACAACTCAACGTGTAGGTCTTATGATGACTACCGCAGATATGGCCATGAAAATGGACCCTGAGTATCGCAAAATCTCAGAATACTTCCATAAAAATCCCGATGAGTTTGCCGATGCGTTTGCCCGTGCTTGGTTCAAATTAACACACAGAGATATGGGCCCCAAATCACGTTATTTGGGTTCTGAAGTTCCTGCTGAAGATTTGATATGGCAAGACCCCATTCCGGCGGTTAATCACGAATTAATCAATAGTAAAGATATTTCTAATTTAAAAGAAACAATACTCGCATCCGGTTTATCTGTTTCTGAATTGGTTTACACTGCCTGGTCGTCTGCTTCAACATTTAGAGGTTCAGACAAAAAAGGAGGAGCAAACGGAGCGCGCATTCGTCTAGCACCTCAAAAAGATTGGGAAGTCAATCAACCACAGCAACTGGCAAAAGTGCTTCAAACGCTTGAAGGAATTCAGAAAGATTTTAATAATGCACAATCTACCAATAAAAAAGTATCTCTTGCAGACCTAATTGTTTTAGGGGGCTGTGCTGCTGTTGAAAAGGCCGTAAAAGAGGGAGGTTATGATGTGAAAGTACCCTTTACCCCCGGTCGCACAGATGCAACTGCAGAACAAACAGATGCTGCATCTTTTGACTGGTTAAAACCAGAAGCTGATGGTTTCCGCAATTACCGCCGCACAGCATTCACCGTTTCTGATGAAGAAATGTTAATAGACAAAGCACAGCTTTTGGAGCTTAGTGCTCCCGAAATGACTGTTCTTTTAGGTGGATTAAGAGTTTTGGATGCCAATTATAAAAATTCAAAGCACGGTGTTTTTACTAACAAACCTGGTGTATTGAGTAATGACTTTTTTGTAAACCTGGTTGATATGAGCGTTGCCTGGGCACCTTCTCGCACTGAAGCTGATGTTTTTGAAGCCCACGACCGCAAAACCGGAGCCGTTAAAAGAACCGGTACACGTGTTGATTTGGTTTTTGGCTCAAACTCACAATTAAGAGCAATTTCTGAGGTGTATGCACAAGAAGATGCGAAAGGGAAGTTTGTAAAAGACTTTATAAAAGCCTGGGACAAAGTGATGAACCTGGATCGTTTTGACGTGGTTTAAAATTCAATTTCAAAACTGAAATTTTAAGAAGCGATTCAATTTTGAATCGCTTTTTTTTTGGAATTTAATTCAATGGTCTCCTTAGTATTTCTTTCTGTTTGCATAATTTACCAAACTTAACATTACAGGTACTTCTACCAAAACACCCACCACACATACCAATGCTGCCGGGCTTTGAAGACCAAACAAACCAATGGCGACAGCTACTGAAAGTTCAAAAAAGTTACTGGCGCCTATCAATGCTGCCGGAGCACATACGGGATGTGTTAATTTCAATCTTCTTCCGGCAAACCAAGTAGCGAAAAAGATAAAGTAGGTTTGAATAATTAAAGGCACCGCGATGAATAAAATAACCAAGGGATTGTTGAGAATGTTTTCACCCTGAAAGGCAAATAACAAAATTAAGGTAAGTAACAAGGCAATGATACTTACAGGTTTAAATTTGGGTAAAAAATGTGTTTTGAACCAGTCCTCACCACGTTTTTTAATAAGAAATTTACTGGTAATAAGGCCGGCGACCAGTGGTATGACTACATAAATTAGAATACTCAACACAAGTGTTTCATAAGGGACTACAACGTCTGTAATACCCAGTAAGAATCCAACAATAGGAACAAAAGCCACAAGAATGATTAAATCGTTTATGGAAACCTGCATTAGCGTATAATTTGGGTCACCATCTGTTAAATAAGACCACACAAAGACCATTGCTGTGCAAGGTGCTGCGCCTAAGATGATTGCCCCGGCAATATATTCACCTGCTAAAGACGGGTCTATGAATGCTGCAAATATTTTTGTAAAAAATATCCAAGCAAAAAAGGCCATTGTAAAGGGTTTGATAAGCCAGTTCATAATCAGTGTTAAAAAAATACCCTTAGGCTTTTTACCCACTTCTTTAATACTGCTAAAGTCTATTTGAAGCATCATAGGATAAATCATCATCCATATAAGAATGGCGATGGGAATGTTAACTTGATACACTTC
>DAINOA010000006.1:21295-39550 GCA_036735625.1 Planktosalinus sp.
CAACCGGAAAAGATTGGGATTTGGTATTTTTAGATGATTAACATAGCATCACCGGCAATGTATCCAATACCAATACCGCCGGCGATACATAATGCAACCCAAAGACTCAGGTATTTTTCAAAAAATGCGATTTCTTTTTTAGCAGCCATCTGTTATCGTTTGATTAAAGAAAATACATATTTCATTTCAGTAGCAATCTGTATGCTTCGCTCCAAATATTTCTCTGCTTGCTCTGGGCTGTTGTCAAATGCTTTTGGGTCTTCATAGGTAATTGGTATGCGCTTTTCAGCTCCGGGTATAAATGGACAGGCCTCATTGGCTGAATCGCAGGTCATAACGGCAGCAAAGTTTGATTTCGGATTAAAGGCATTGTCAAAAGTTTTAGAAAATCCAATGACAGGATGAGCATTGTTTGCAAACTTGATGCTGTACACAGGATTTTTTCCTTCGGAAATTGTGTTTACTTCAAAACCTTGATTTTCTAATGTTTTTGCAGCAATTGGAAACAAAGCAGTTGCCTCGGTGCCTCCGGAGTAGCAAAATAAACGGTTTATATTGAAATGAAAACCAATTGCCTTTGCCCAGACCTGAGATAAATGGCTTCTTCGTGAATTGTGAGTGCAGATAAAGTTTAGATTGATTTCCTGTTGTTGATTTACCTTTGATTGAATATACCCAATTAAGGGTTGAAGGATTGTTTTTCGATCTTCAGATATAGAATTTACATCTAGGTCGCTTATGTGTTTTTCTAGATTTTGAAATAAGGTAGCTCTACTTTTCATTTTAATGGGATGTATAAAAACTAACAGCAGTTGCTTTCCGGAGCACAACACGGTTGCTTGTTTAAATCAGATGTTTTCACTTTTAGTTTTTCGGGGGGAATGCCACAGTTGTCTTTGGCTAAACAATCTGTCATTTTTGTGGTTAAAAGGAAATGTTTTCCGTCAAAATCAAGTCCATACTTTCCAATGGTTGCTCCCTGGTATTCCACTTCAATTTCTAAATCATCTGCTATACTAAGTTTGGATTGAGAAAGTTCAATGATGTGAATTAATTTTTCAGGATGTAAACGATGATCATAGTCATTGGCTTCCCAAAGCTGGAAATTGACTACTTCTTCATTTCTTAAAGTTCCTCCACAGTCTATAAAATGTTTTGTGATTTTGCCCACTTCGGTTACATGAAAGTGACAGGGTACGAGTTTACCATCGGGTAATTGGAAAGCGATGGAGTTTAATTCTCTTAGTTTGGATTTAATTTCTGAAAGCCTCATCTTTATTATTTTTAAAATATTTGATTTTAAATAAGGATAGTTTAGCAGCACATTTTATCTGAGTTCAAATCTTGATTTAAGAATTCGCCGAGAAACTGCTTCATTTTATTCCAATTTTTGGTATCGATACAATAACAAACACTGGTTCCTTCAATAGTGCCTTTTATGAGACCGCTATTTTTTAATTCCTTTAAATGCTGTGAAATGGTGGGTTGTGCCAAACCAATTTCAGTTACCAAGTGCCCGCAGATGCAATCTTTTGTTTTGAAAAGTTGTTCTAGAATGGCAATGCGCGCAGGATGCGCAAGTACCTTTGCATAGCTTGCCAACTCATTTTGTGTTTTAGTGAATAAATTGGTTTTTGTGACGCCCATATTGATATATATTATTATATTGCAATATTACGATAAATATAGAATAAATAGATACTATTTTTATAAAAAGTGACTAAACTTAATCATGTGCCGAATGTTCCATTATTTTAAAAATATGCATCAGGTAGGGGAATAATGCATCCATACTTTCGGCAGCACCACGCGTAGAACCGGGCAATGCTAAGATGAGTGAATTTCCTTTGAGTCCGCCAAGGCTTCTGGACAACATGGCATAGGGCATATGTTCCTGACCGTATGCACGCGCTACTTCACCAATTCCTGGAATTTCCCTGTCTAATAGGGGTTTGATGGCTTCAGGAGTGACATCGCGGGGAGATAATCCGGTGCCTCCGGTAAGGATGATGAGGTCTGTTTTTTGGTCGTAATGATTTAGGACTTTACTTTGAATATCTTCTACCTCATCAGGAATAATGTCATAGTCTTCTATACTAACACCACCAATAGCTTCTAGCTTTTTGATGATTGCTTTACCGGCGAAATCTTCTTTTTTTCCGGCAGAAATACTATCAGAACACACAATTACGGCCGCTTTGATGGTTCGGCTCAACTCGTCTTTGTATTGGGATTTACCGCCTTTTTTCTTGAGCAACTTAATGTCTTTAATTTCTATTTCCTTATCGATGGGTTTTAGCATATCGTAGAGGGTGAGTGCTACAATCGATGCACCGTGCATGGCTTCGACTTCAACACCGGTGCGGTAAATGGTATGTACTTCGGTTTCGATGATGATTTCCAAACCTTCAATGCGATGCCTTATCGCTGCAAATTCTATGGGTAAAGGATGACAATCGGGAATGAGTTCGCTGGTTTTTTTGATGCTAAAAAGTCCGGCAACACGGCTCGCCTCGAGCACGTCTCCTTTAGGTACCGTTTTGTTGTTGATGGCATCGATGGTTTGCTGTTTGCTTACCTTTACGGTTGCTTGTGCAATTGCAGTGCGGTGTGATTTGATTTTAAATGTGATATCGACCATTGGGATTGTTTATTTTAAATTGATTATTGACTATTTATGATTGACTATTGAGAATTTACTGTGGATTGATTACTACTAATTAAAAATCAACAATATACAATAATCAATTATTCACTTTCCAATTATGACTTTTGTCCTCAAAAACTTCCTTGCCCCAAACGGGTGCTTCAGCTTTGATTCGTTCTACGAGATATTCGCAAGCGGCCATGGCGTTTTTGCGGTGTTTGGATGAGGTGAATACAAACAGACAAATTTCTCCTGTAGCAACTTTGCCCAAACTGTGATAGATATGCATACAGTTTAGAGGATATTTTTCAAAGGCTGCTTCGCGTATTTCGTGAAACTTTTCTTTGGCCATTTCTTCATAGGCAGAATAGTCGATCGCGGTGACGGTTTTGCCATCGATGATATCATCGCGCACCTGACCCAGAAAAATACAGTGGGCACCAATGTTTTTTTTAGTGCTGTGTTTGGCGATGGATTCCCCTATAAATTCGGGGGGGATAGCACCTTCCATAAATACTTTTTTAGGTTTGTGATTGCTCATAGTGTTTTGATTTTATGTGTTTTTTCCATTCGGTTATTCCGCCTTTGAGGCTGAAAAGTTTCATGTGTGGTTCTTGTTTTTCTAAAATTTTCAGTGCCTTTAAACTGCGTTGACCACTTTGGCAAAAAAGCACGACCTTGGTATTAAATTTTCTATTCAAAATGCTTTCGCGGAATCCACTCAAAGGAATTTGTTCTGTTTTAAATTCTGAAATTATGGGCGTTTCATCGAGTTCGCGCACATCGATGATGCAACAATTTTCTGCTTTTCGAAGTCGGTCAAATTCGGCTACTGATAGTTCATTTTGACTATTTTTATTGCAAAACCAATCGTAATTAAAGTTTAGAAATGAATTTCTGTCTTCTGGCATTTCAATGTTAGAATGTTTAGCCAATTGAAACTCGTAAACAGTATTTTGCAACAAATTTATAGTCAGTATTTTATTGATCAAAGGAGTTCCAATTCCGGTGATTATTTTAATAGCTTCTGAAGCCTGCCAGGTACCGATGATACCGGGCAAAACACCTAAAACACCCACCTCATTACAAGTGGGTGCAGATGCTGCTTCAGGGGGCGTGGGAAACAAGTCTCGGTAGCTGGTTTTAAGATTATTGTTTTCGAGATTGAACACACCCACCTGACCTTCAAAGCGCATCACAGCTCCATAAATCAGAGGTTTATTGAGCAACACACAGGCATCGTTCACCAAATATCGGGTGCTGAAATTGTCGCTGCCATCTATTACCACATCAAAGTCTTTTATGATGTCCAAAGCATTTTGGTTGTTGAGTTGTGTTGAAAAAGGAACGATTTCAATTTCTGGATTGAGTACCCGGAGTTTTTGCGTTGCGACTTCTACTTTTGGTTTGCCCACATCTGCCGTAGCATAAAGCGTTTGCCGATGGAGATTGGTGATAGAAATGCTATCAAAATCAACCACTCCTAAAGTGCCCACGCCGGCACCGGCGAGATATTGCAGTGCCGGGCAACCCAAACCACCCGCGCCAATGACCAAAACTTTTGCCATAGCCAACTTATCCTGCGATTCTTTGCCAAAGCCGGTGAGTTGCACTTGCCGTTGATATCTGTTTTCTGTATTCATTATTCTCTTTTAACCTCCTGAAAATGGTGGCAGCAACGCCACTTCATCATCGGGTTTTAAAATTGTGTTTTGTTGTATAAGTTGCTTGTTTACGGCAATGGAAAAGGTCATTTCTTCTAACGTAGGAAATCGTTGTTGTAAGTGGTTTTTCAACGCATCGGTATCTGAAATATCGACCAGGGTCATACTTGATTTTCCAACAATTTCGGCTAACTGACCAAAACATAAGATGTTTATTTTCATTTCTTTAAGTAATTAAAGCATTATTAAAATCGTCGTTGGTGTTGATGTTTTGAAAAATATTCTTCGAAAAGAGGGGGTTGCTATCAACAACAATTTTTTCCAATTTATAATTCTCTGCTAAGTCTGTGAGTTTATAGGTCCCTTTATTCAAGGATTTTTTCCAACTCAATAAACAGGATTTTGGATAGACACCAAAAAGGGGTTCTAATTTGTTTTTATACTGAGGAATCCACACGGCATCTGTGTTGCAATTATCCAGCATGAATTGAATTGCCTGAGCTGAAATATTTGGCATATCACAGCTCACGATGAAATTTTTATCCGAAATGCTGTGTAACAAAGCACTGTAAATACCTCCTGCCGGGCCGATGTTTTTCACTACATCTTCTATGACTTCCAGTCCAAATTGTTTATAATCAGTATTGTTAGAAACAATAATGACTTTTTCTATTGCGAGTTGCATTTGGTTAATAACTGTTTGGATTAGTGGTTTTCCGTTGAAAGGTTTCAGCCCTTTATCTTCACCCATTCGGGAGCTTTTGCCGCCGGCGAGAATGTATCCTGTGGTATGTGGAATGTGTATTTTCATTTAGGTGAAAATTAATTTAACCGAAGCAATAAGCAGCACAAAGGAAAGCGCATATTTTAATTTTGTACTGGTGAATTTGTTGGCACCAAAATAAGAGCCCAACAAGCCACCTGCAAAAGCCACGCCTAGCATTGTCCACATCAAAATGTCGAATTGAACGCCTTGCAAAACCAAGCCTGCCAAGCCTGAAACGCTGTTTACAAAAATAAATAATGCCGAAATCGCTGCTGTTTGCTTTAAATTTGCCCAGCCCAAAAGGAGAATCAACGGACTTAAAATAATACCTCCACCAATACCAATCATTCCGGAGAAGAGCCCTATAAGAGCACCTATTAATAAAGAAAGCAACAACAGTTGTTTTTTCGGACTTTTATCTTCATTGGTCCCAAAACCTAAAAAACGTCCAATGGAAAAAAGCAACAAAACGCCTAAAATGCGTTTATAAATCTGTTCATCCACGGTAATTAAGCCACCAATGAATGCCGCGGGTATGGAAGCCACTGCAAAAGGCCAAAATAGATTCCATTGAAAATAACCCTTTCGGTAAAACTGGTAAAAAGCGATACCCGACACAAAAATATTTAATACCAAAGCCGTGGGTCGCATTGTTTCAGGAGTGAATGAAAACAAGGCCATCAATGCCAAATACCCACTTGCGCCTCCATGTCCTACAGAGGAATAGAAAAATGCTGCAATTAAAAGCAAAGTAAGAAACAAGATGGTGAATTCTATATTCATTTATTTCCCTGATTGATTTGTGATTTAAATGTTTCAAAGGCCTTTTGACACTCTTCAAATTGTTTCAACAAAGTTTCGCCGGCGATTGTTAGTTTGCTTCCACCTCCATTTTTACCGCCGCTATTTTTCTCTACAATGAGCTGGCCGGAAACGGAATTCAACTCTTTGATGATTTCCCAGGCATGACGGTAAGACATCTTCATTTTTTTAGCCGCTTCGGAAATAGAACCTTGTTCTTTGATAGCTAAAAGCAGTTTTTGTCGCCCGGGTCCCAACTGATGTCCCTGATTTGTTTCAAGCCAAATACGTCCTTTTATTTGATAGTTTTTTAATTTCATTTTAAGCAATCATTAAAACAGCTACTAAATCCCCTTTTTTGTATTCCGTTTTGTCTTCCTCAAGCGTAATTAAGCAATCTGCTTTTGCAAATGAATTGAGCATATAACTGAGTTGACTGTCTAAAATTTCAACCCCGTTTTTTGTGGTTTTACCTTTTAGAAAATAGGTAAGCCCGGGATTTTTAATGAAATCGTTATCCAAAGAAAGCATTGCAGTTTTTAAATGTTTTTTTTGCATTAATGCATCAATGGCTTCAACAACATATTCATAAAAACAGGTCATTACCGCTGCCGGGTTTCCTGGTAGAGCGAAGATGAGCGTGTTTTCGGTCACGCCGAAATAAAAAGGTTTTCCCGGTTTTTGTTTCACTTTGTGGAAAATTTTCTCCACGCCACATTTTTCCAAAGCAGCCGGCACCAAATCATAATCCCCCACCGAAACACCTCCGGTAAGTATGATAATATCGCTGTTCAATTGACTTTCAATGGCATTTTCAATCCTTTCAGAAACATCGTCAACCAGTGCCACCGAAACCGGCTCGATAGCCAATTGGCGCAAGGCAGCTGTTAGCCCAACTCCATTGGACTCATAGATTTTACCCGTTTCGAGCGTTTCTCCTGCTTTTATGAGTTCTTTTCCGGTGATGATGATGCTCACTTTGGGTTTTGTAAACACCTTCACTTTTGAATAGCCCATTCCGGCAAGGTAGGAAATTCCGGCTGGCGTTATTATTTGCCCTTTTTGAAGGGCAACAGCACCTTTTTTGGTCTGCGAACCTTTTGGACGAATGTTGCTTCCTTGTTTTAGGTTTTCGTCAAGCAAAGTGATTTTATCAGCGTTGCGTTCTACTTTTTCCTGCATAATCACGGTATCGACCTCGGGTGGAACCGGAGCACCTGTGAAAATCCGGATGGCTTCATTGGCGCTTGCTTTTAAACTGTTTTCAATTCCGGCTTGCACTTCGCCAATAACGGTTAAGGCACTTTTCTTATCCCAATGGGCATACGAAAATGCAAAACCATCCATCGCAGAATTGTCAAAAGGTGGCGTGTCTATGTTTGCTAAAAGCGTTTCAGCCAGGACAAATCCCAATGCATCAGAAAGTGATTTTTCTTCAACACGCGGTAATTTGCCGTGTTTTAAAATAAGTTGTTTAGCTTCAGAAACGGTTATCATTTTTTATTGATTATTGTTGATTGAATATTGATTATTTCCTACAACCTATTTTTGGTTATGACGTTTTGGGAATAACGCATGGTAAAAGTTAACCTCCAATGCGTATCATACTCCGATTGTCTATTTTATTCGTATCTATTTGATGGTAATCGCCTTCAAACTGTCCGCCGAGGGCTTTTTCTTTTTGACCTAAACATTTTTTGATTATGGGTACAATATTTTCCTGATTTCGCAAAGCGGTAAGAATATCGGCTTCACCTTTCGAGAAAAGACAATTTTTCATTTTGCCATCTGCGGTGAGTCGCATCCGATTACAGTTGTGGCAAAAAGGCGCACTCATTGTACTGATAATTGCAAAAGTGCCTTCGTGATTGAGCGGTTTGTATTTTTTTGCCGTGGCATTGGCTTCGTCTTTTATTTTGATGAAGCTGTATTGAGTTTCAACCAACTGAATAATTTCCTTGTAGCTGAATACTTTAGCACTGTTCCATTGATTTTTGTCAAAAGGCATAAACTCGATGAAGCGCACGTGCACCGGTTGATTTTTTGTCCATTCGATAAAATCGAGAATTTCGGTGTCGTTAATACCTTTCATCACCACCACATTCACTTTTACGTGAAAGCCTTCTTTAATTAAAAACTGAATATTATTCCACACTTTTTCAAACAAATCCCGTTGGGTGATTTTTAAAAAGGTCTCTTTTTGAAGCGTATCTAAACTAACATTCACTGATTTGATACCCGCTTGATGAAAGACTTCAATAAAATCATCAATTAATGCGCCGTTTGTGGTTAGACTAAGTTCTATAGGAAATTTAGAAATTCGCTCAATAATTTCTTTGGCATCTTTTCGTATGAGAGGTTCACCGCCTGTGAGCCTTATTTTTTTTACGCCCAAGTTTACAAAAGTGCTGACAATGGTTTCAATTTCATCGGCTTGCATTAAATGTTTAGCCGGCATAAATTTCATTTGCTCGTTAGGCATACAATACAAGCACCTAAAATTACATGCATCGGTTAGGGAAATGCGGAGATAATCGTGGGTTCTATTGAAAGTGTCTTTGAGCATTTTACTCAAGTTATTTGAATTTAAAGATACGAAAGTTAGCGATTATTTGAATGAGAAAAAAGTTCTAATGATTTGCCGTCTTATTGAGTTTCAAAAAGGTATTACAGATTATTTTTAACAAAACTTTCTGTTTAATAAAAGAATAGTTTAGGTTAAACATTCCGTATCTTTGTATTGTATTAAAAATCACACTTATGGCAACTAAAAAAAAGACTTCCGCAACAAAAAAAGTATCACGTCAACAACTTATTGACGCTTATATGCACTATGTGCTTGAAAATGAAAAAATGCCTGTGTCTATCTACAAATTCTCTAAGGATAACGGTTTTACAGAACAGGATTTTTACAAGCACTTTGGTTCTTTTGAAGGTTTGAAATCGGGTATCTGGACCACTTTTTATCAGATGACTACAGATTTGTCACAAAAAAACAAAGAGTATGTAAGCTTTTCCAATCAGGAAAAAATGCTAACTTTTTTCTATACCTTTTTTGAATTACTCACTGCAAACCGTAGCTATGTGTTGTTTTCGCTTCACGAAGACAAAGACAAGCTCAAAATGATGCAGCAACTTTCGCCTTTGCGAAAAAAAATAAAAGCATTTGCCAGTGAACTTATCGAGGAAAAAAATGATGAACAACAACTCAAATTCCTAAAACAACCCGCAGTAATATTTTCAGAAGGGGCTTGGCTTCAATTTGTGTTTATCCTAAAGTTTTGGATGGACGACAGCTCACCTTCTTTTGAAAAAACCGATGTGGTGATTGAAAAATCTGTTCGTGCCATATTTGATGTGTTTGCCACCACACCTTTGGAAAGCGTGATTGATTTCGGAAAATTCATCTGGAAAGAGAAAATGGCTTAGGAATTTAAAAGATAGAAGTAAGAAGTTAGAATTACAAATTCGTGTTAATCAGGAAATCCTTGTATTAAATGAAAACATTAGACCATATCCCGACAGGAAAGATACAGCGTGCTTCAAAGCTGGTTAAAACCGGTGTAAAAGTGGGTGGAAATTATTTGAAATATTATGGAGGTAAGCTTGTAAATCCTGAGTTGACAAAGGATAAGCTCAACGAAGAAAACGCAGAGGATATCTATGACGGTCTCAAAAGCATGAAAGGCAGTGCGCTTAAAGTTGCTCAAATGTTGAGTATGGAAAAAAACATTATGCCACGGGCTTATGTGGAGAAATTTTCCTTGGCTCAGTTCCAAGTTCCACCTTTATCTGCTCCACTCGTGCGAAAGACTTTTAAAAAATATTTAGGTCAAGAGCCCGAAGCCCTGTTTGATACTTTTGAAGCAGACTCAGTAAATGCCGCTAGCATAGGTCAAGTGCATCGCGCAACCTTAAACGGAAAGCAACTGGCTGTAAAAATTCAATATCCCGGTATTGCAGAGAGCATCAGTAGTGACCTTGCTTTAGTAAAACCTGTTGCCCTCAAGATGTTCAATATCAAAGCCAAAGATTCTGATAAATACTTCAAAGAAGTTGAAGATAAGCTTATGGAGGAGACAGACTACAACCTTGAGTTACAACAAAGTCGAGAAATTACTGAAGCCTGTGCACATATTCCCAATTTGAAATTTCCGGACTACTATGAAAACCTTTCCAGCGAACGTATACTCACAATGGACTGGATGGATGGCGAGCATCTATCTGAATTTACAAAGCGCAATACAGACAAAAAATTAGCAGACAAAATAGGTCAAACACTTTGGGATTTTTATATGTACCAAATGCACGTGCTTAAAAGTGTTCATGCAGACCCACATCCCGGAAATTTTTTAGTAAGTCCTGAAGGGGAGTTGATTGCAATTGACTTTGGTTGCATAAAGCGTGTTCCACAGGAGTTTTATGACCCTTATTTTGAACTGGCAAAACCGGAAAATATAAACAACCCAGACATCTTTAAAGAAAAGATGATGGCTTTGGAAATTTTGCGTAAAGAAGATACCGATGAAGAGCTGAAGTTTTTCTCAGAATTGTTTCATGAAATGCTCAGTTTGTTTACTCAGCCGTTTCACAGTGAGACTTTTGATTTTTCAGACCCTTTGTTTTTTGGAAAAATTGCTGAGTTAAGCGATAAGTATTCCAAAGACACAGAAATCAGAAAAATGAATGGTAACAGGGGTTCAAAGCACTTTTTATATATAAATCGCACCTTTTTTGGACTCTATAATTTGATGAATGATCTGGGTGCACGGGTTCTCATAAATGACTATCGTATCTATACTGAGAATCAATATATTTCCAAATAAAATATTAACAAAATATTCTGTTTAAATATTTTGTAAAAAGCATAAACAGTATAATATTTACATCATAGATAATTACTGTGGGAAATAAGTTGCTATGAAATATTAATTTTCACACAAACACAGAAAATTTTTTATTTATTGGTTAGGTTGTTTTAAAGAGGTATGCTCACGTTCTTCAAAGGAGTGTACCTCTTTTTCTTTTTTCATATAGTTTATTTTCCGTTTAAGACAAACGGTGCCCAGTACATTGGCGCGCTGTATTTTTCACCTCCTTCTCCTTTTGCCATTGCTCGTTTTATGATGTTAATAGCTTCAAAACTATCTATATTTTCTTTAAGCATCAACCTGAACAAATTTTTCATTGTGAGAGCTGTACTATAATCGTCCACAGCCCAAAGAGAAAGTAATGTATTGTTTGCTCCGGCAACCAGAAAAGCAGAATTAAGTCCATTGACTCCTTCACCTCCAACAAGTGCGCCAAGGCCGGTATCACAGGCACTGAGTATGGCAAGATCGGCTTCCAGTTTGAATTCGGCGATTTCAGGGGCGAGTAAAAAGGTATCTTCATTACCATCCCCTTCATTGGGTTGTGACATCATCACCCCGCTAAATTCAGGAATAATATCTGTCGTAAAGCCGTGTGAGGACAGCATGATTATTTTGTAATTTTTGAGTTCGCCGGTCGTGTTTAGTTTTTTGATATAACTTTCTTTCATATCCATTCCGGTGACTACTTTTATTTCGGGGTCAATTTCCCCCACATAAAGAACCTCATCCAGTGTGCCTTTTAGATAAGTTGATCCGCCAAAACCCATTTGTTCCAGTTCAGTTTTGAAATTAAAATTGCGTCGTTCAATTTTACGGTTGATGCTTTCGCTTATAGCGAAAAAATCATCAATTCCCCGCGCAGTTCCTTTTACATTTCCGCTGGGTTGATAAATGGCGCCTCCCATTGCCAGGGCAGGTTTTCTATCGGAACGGTAGTTTCTATCTCTGAGAATTTTCCAGACGCTCACAGAAGGGATGTATTTCACATTATGGGTTTCAATAAGATATTCTCCATTTGGCGCAATAAAAGCTTCAAATGGCAGGTAATTTAACTGATTACTCGGACTTATGATGATGTTTTTCTTAGTGTTTAATAGCGATTGAACCGGTGATAGAGTAAAGAGGTACCATTGTTTGAGAAAGGCATTTCTGACCTGTGTAAATTTTGGATCAGTGGCTTTTAATAAATCCCGTGTCCAGTCTATTTGTTTTTTGAAATCATCTGCATTGAAGTTTTGCTCTATGGTCTTATAAGTCACAAAATTTCCGTCAACGATATCATTGGAAAAGTCTTGCATAAATGAGTTGAAAGAGGGAGGTATTTGCTTTGTTCTGTCTGTCCATTGTTTTTTCATACCAATCCATGCTTCAATGGGGTAGCTGTGAAACACCTGGGCGCTGTTTTGAGTAATGGCGTTGATGATGACTTCACCCGGTCCTGCTAAAGTGTAATACAACAATAAATCATCAGGGCCGAGCATAGACTGGGCATCTTTCAATGTTGCCTGAGGGGTATTTGGTCTTAAACGCTCTCTGAGAAACTGGCTGCGGTTGTTGTCCTGCACTTCAAAAAGTTGTGCTGCGTTCCCAACCTTTTCATAGGCCATGATTAATCCATAATAGGAACTACTTCGGTTGTTCATTAAAGTAAGTCGCTGTTTAGGTTCAAGTGTTTTTTTTACTCTTTCAGTTAAGTCGATGGCTTGTTTAAAATAAGTTGCTGCTTCCTCAAAATTTTTATCATACATCATCAAATAGCCCATATTGTTTGAGGTAACTTCAGCGAGTATGTAATTTTCTTTAGCTATATAATAGTTATAACTCTCTTGAAAGGTTTTTCTTGATTCCTCTTTTCGACCTTGTTGCCAAAGTGCCACTGTATAATTCCCTTTTATTTTATTTGCAAGCTCTTCATCATTAGATTTTATTGCTAATTGCAGGGCTTCATAAATAAGTTGTGTGCCCCGCGCCTGATCTGCCGGTAGAATACTGTACAGCAATTCACCACCAATTACGTTTTTTGCCTCAGCTCTGTAATAGTCGTTATCTATTTTGTCTGCAACAGCAAGCAGGTCGTTTGCTGTTTGAACCTTCTCTTTTTCCATTCGAAGTGATGACTGAAAACCAATTTTGGAATGATGAAAACCGGCTTCGTGAGCTGTGGGTATTTTCATCTGCCTCAATTCTTCAATAGCCCTGTTGATGTTTAGAAGTGCAATAGGGTACTGATAATTCACATCGTTGATGTAAGCTTTTGAATTGTATGCCACAGCCCTTAGGAATCTCAATTGATCTTTGTATGGTTCAGATTTGGTTAGGAAATCATCAAAGCCGTCAATGGCTTTATCAGGTTCCCATCTCATATAGTCCCTAAATGCTTTTGAGTATATACTTACAATTTCAATTAGGGGGTTGTGCGGTCTTTTAAGGTTAAGCTTACTTACAGCAGCTTCAAAACCGGTACAATCTTCTCCATTGTAATGTGCTCCAAGGCAGTTTGCATAGGTTGTTCCTTCTGTGGTATTGACTTGGTATTCCTGAGCAATGCGACCGGCCATATTTTGGTATTCTTCGAGATCGGGTCTGTTTGCCATTTCCAAAACCACTTGTGCGTCCTTAGTAGCGTGCTCAAGAATATACTCTGTGTTGCCCAATTGAAATGCCCAGTGTAAGTATTTTTCAGCCTGGTCATTTCTTTTAAGAATAAAATGCATTAACGAAGTAAGGTAATATGCCCCCTGATCAACGGGAGTAAACTGTAGCATGGCGTTGAATTGTTCTTCTGCCTGATTGTTTTGACCTCGGCATAGAAAATAATATCCATAAAGCGCATAGCCTGCATAATCATCTCTGTAATTTAAAATAAGTGCTTCAGCGCTTTGTTTCATGTCCTTGAAACTGCGGTTTTCAACCCCGGCGAGAAATGTATTGATTAACTGTCCATAGTCTGGAACAGCCTGCTGGGCAGAGAAAGTGTTTATAAAGAAGACACTTGCCAGTATACTTAAGTTTATTTTCTTCAACATATAAAAACTATTTTAATTATTGGCAGCTACCGCTGTGCCGTTCGGTACTGGTTCTATTTGTGGTTCTGTGTTCCTTATTGATGTTTGCTGTCCATTGATTTCCAGATGTGGTGATGGTAAAAAATGAGACTACTGGAAACTGGTTATTGACTTTTTGGGTTTCAGCAATTTTTTTAAAATCAATTTCATTGCCCTTTGCATCATAGGTAATGACATTAAAATTCTGGTGTTCCAAAGTTCCCCTTTGGGTTTTTGTGACCCGAAGCACCACGATATTCCCGTTTGAACAATTCATCAATCTTCCTATGGCAAAATCATTTGGATTTCCGGTGCGGTATTTTTCATTTTGAACAAAGGCCAGGTTGGTTACATCTACACCAACAGCGGTGTTGTAGTCAAAAGTGTAAGTTGCAGGCAGTTGTACAAATTTTGTGATGTATTCTTGAAACCAGCTTGGTTTCATGGCTTCGGCTTCGGCTTTTTGCTGTTTTTGGGAAACTGCAAATTGTTCGTTTTTTTGTTCTTTACGTTTTTTGTTTTCGGCATCAGATTCAGTAAACGAAATTCTTCCTAGTTCTTTGCAATCGGAATGATTTTCACGAATCAGAACATATTGGTATGCAAATTTTGCCCGATCGCCATCTCTACTGCTATTTTTCAAAACCCAGTGCTCTTCTCCTGTATTGCCATAAACAAAAGAAAAGAAATCTGAACAAAAGTCTTTGTAAGGAAAGTGGCCTTGGGCGTTTTTGCCGGTTAATTTTTTACCATTTGATTTTCCCAAATCAATAAAATACCTCCATTCTACCTCGCTGCCTTTTTTGTTATTTGAATTCCAACGGTAGAGCGTCACCTGTCCCGGAGGCAAGTGCCTGTCATACCAGGCACCCACTGGAAGTTTAGTGTCTGTAACTTCTTTGGTTTCTATGTTGAGGTATCTGAAGGTATTGTCCCTTGTAAACAATATGAATTTTTTGTCATTACTCATAGAGGCTTTGTTGATATATTCCATTGAAAGAAATTCAACAAAAGAGGTGTTGCCCTCTTGTTTTACCCTGTAGAATCCCTGATAAAAGCCTTCTGAAAAGAAAACCATCCAACCCTGTGAGTCATAACCCAAAATTTGCTTTACCCTTCTGTTTTGAAAATCAGGAAACATATCGATGTCTTCAATGTCCATCATGTACCTTTGGTAAGAACCGTTTGCTATATAGACAAATTCGCTTAAATCTGGAGAGGCTCCTATAAATTCAAATTCACTGTCTCCAATCGTTTTACCTTCAAAGGGTGGTAATGGAGATGACTGAATAAGCTTGCCGTCTGCAGTGTTCCAAAGGGTAATTCGGTCAAATCCCACAATTAATACTTGAGATCTATCAGGATTAAAAGTAATTCCTAAATTGTTTCTTTCATACCACTGGTGCAAATTACTTTGGCTGAAAGTTAAACTGAAAATGAAAAGGAAAAGTAGAGCGATTGTTTGGTGTTTCATGACTACATATTTCTAATGAGAGCATCATTTTTATAATAGCCTTTACTCTTAAAAGTGCCATCTTTGTTAAACCACATTCCCAGACCTTCACGTTTGTTTTTCCGCCACATACCAATGTAGTAGCTGCCGTCATTGGCAAAAGTATATTTACCAAAACCTTCACGATCCCATTTGTTCATGGCACCTTGGTACATACTATTGCTTTTGAAAATATGGATTACCGGTGTAGTGGGCTGTGACTTGTTAAAATAACCTAACACCATTTGACCGCCTTCTGTTTGAAACATCCCAAAACCATTGATGCAGTTCCCTCTGCAATTGACACGATTACTGCCATTTGAGGTAAAAGCGACTTCAACCACCTTGTCCAACACATCATTCTTGTATGTTTGTGCCCAAGCAAGTTCAGAACCTACCATTTTAAAAGCATTACCGTGTGATTTATTGTCTTGCTTTTCAAAGAGAATCATTTCCCCCGTTGCAGGAACTTCAAACATTTGAAATCCATTGGCGAGTCCTTCAATGCTAAAATAATTATAGGTTTTTGTGCCATCTGCTTTGATGTTGTAGTTTGGTCCTATGAGCTTACCATTGAGATCAAAGCCATATATCATTCCGCCTTGACCGTCCTCCATTGCTACAAACGAAACCTGATCAAGCTCTTTTTCTGATACTTGTGCAATCGTAAGCATTCCGCTTATTAAAAACACTATGCATACTATTTTCTTCATAATTAATTGGTTTTAAGTCTTTTCAAATATCATCAAACAGGCTTTTTAATTCCATAAGGCAGTTGCCTTATTTTAAAAAACGAGTTTATAAAACTTCTATGCACGCATATAAAACAAGAACTAAAACCGTTCTGTCATTGATTATTAATCTTTATCTTGCTCTAAGTTAAATAGCATAAGAAATGAGAAAATTATACACTTCAAAAATTTCCGGATTGGGAAGTTATGTGCCTGAAAATGTGGTTACTAATGACGATTTGTCTAAAATGATGGACACTAATGATGAATGGATACAGGAGCGCACCGGCATACAGGAACGCCGCTGGGTAGTTCCCGGAAGCGGAGAAACAACATCTTCTATGGGAGTCAAAGCCGCAAAAGTTGCTATTGAGCGAGCAGGCATTTCAAAAGACGATATCGACTTTATCATATTTGCTACTTTGAGTCCTGATTATTATTTTCCTGGACCGGGTGTACAGGTGCAAAACGCTTTAGACATAAAAACAGTGGGAGCTTTGGATATAAGAAATCAATGCTCCGGATTTGTGTATGCACTTTCTGTGGCCGATCAATACATCAAAACAGGTATGTATAAAAATATACTGGTAATTGGTTCTGAACTGCATTCACATGGACTTGATAAAACTACGCGGGGCAGGGGAGTCACCGTTATTTTTGGGGATGGTGCAGGAGCTGCTATTTTAAGTCGGTCTGAGGATGATCACAGAGGCCTTTTATCCACTCATTTACATTCTCAGGGCGAATTTGCAGAGGAGCTTTCGCTCATAGCGCCGGGAATGGGAAAGCGATGGATTAACGACATATTAAAGGACAACAATCCTGATGATGAATCTTACTTTCCATTTATGAACGGGCAATTTGTGTTTAAAAATGCTGTTGTGCGTTTTTCTGAAGTGATTATGGAAGGCCTTGAAGCCAATGGTTTAAAAAGAGAAGACATCAATATGCTGATTCCACATCAGGCAAATTTGAGGATATCACAGTTTATCCAAAAAAGTTTCAGGCTTTCAGACGATAAGGTGTATAATAACATAATGCATTATGGAAATACCACAGCCGCATCTGTTCCTATTGCATTAACTGAAGCCTGGGAAAAAGGGAAAATAAATGAAGGTGACCTTGTGGTGCTAGCTGCTTTTGGAAGCGGTTTTACATGGGGGAGTGTGATTATTAGATGGTAGATATAAGACATGAGATGTTAGACAATAGACAATAGAAAAAATACCGATGTTTGATGACCAGTGTAATTCTTTTACAAGTCTCATGTCTTAAGTTGTTTAGTCATTACGTCAATCAATCTTCAAGTGCTTTAACAAATACTGAAATCTTTTCAACCAATTCCGGCATAACGGGTCTTTGGGGTTCGTTGTATGATTTTGCATTTTCAATTGTATCGCCCGTTGTGATTTCCTTAAAAACATGATTCATTCCTTCTATAAGGTACATTTCAGCGAGTGGTTTTGCCTGATGTAATAATCTTGCTTCCTCTTCATTTGTTTGAATATCTTCGGTTCCGTTTAAAATTAAAACAGGCATGTCTAATCGGGCGATTTCGGTTTTGGGATTGTATTGCATCCAACTGTAAATAAAGGGTTGAACACTTTCCCTGAAAATGGATGACAACATCACACTGTAATTTTTTACTGCTCCGGTTTCCCGCAATTCATCAAAGTTTTTTCGGGCTTCGTCTGCCAGTTCCGGGCTTTGCCTTCTCAATTGTTCAACAATTACAGTATCAATTTGTTGACCGGCGCCTGCAATTGAAATAAAAGCATCTGCGCCATTATTGGCAGCTACCATTCCCACTAAAGAACCTTCGCTGTGTCCTGCAATCACCAAATGTGAAAAACGGTTGTCATCTTGAAAATGTTCCATCACAGCAATAGCATCCTCAATAAAATCATTGAAATTGATGTCTTCCTCTTTTAAGCGACCTTGCTGCGCCATCTTTACCAGCCTTTTATCAAATCTGAATGTGGCAATTTGTTCTTCTGCCAGACTTTCGGCGAGGTATTTTAACGAGTTATTTCTCATATTAGGCTGATTGCCGTTGCGGTCTGTGGGGCCGGAGCCCTGAATGATAATGACAAGCGGAGCCGGAGTTTCAGTATGGGGAACTAATAATGTTCCTTCAATTAAATTTGTGAGTGTGATTTCCTCTTCAGTGTAGTTTTTTTCCTGAGCAAAGCCAAAAGTAAAAACAAAGTGTGTGAATATTGAGATGATGTTTTTC
>DAINOA010000007.1:0-35994 GCA_036735625.1 Planktosalinus sp.
AATAGTTGTCTAATCCCCAAAGATATGTTTAAATATTCCTGCTTATTCCTCCTTCTAGGTGTCTTACTTTTTTCCTGTGTAAAAGACACAGATTTTGACCAGGCCGATGCTATAACTCCCAGACAGGAAGTTGAGGTCAATTTTATTTTTTTTACCTTAGAAATTGATGATTTTCAATTAAACCCTCTTTCTGAAGGTTCTCTTACTGTGATAGACACCACAGAGATACGTTTTCTTGATGATGATTTTGCTGTTGACAATATAGTAGCCGCAGAGTTTTTCTTTAAGGTTAGCAATACATTCCCTGTGGGACTTGATGCAGATTTTACGTTTCTTTCTGAAGAAAACGAGCCTTTTTTTACAATAAATTTTCCCATACAAATTAGTGACGATGGCAGCCCTGTCATTACAGAATTTACGCAGTTGGTAACCGCAGAAGATATTGAGCTTCTTACTTTAAACGATAAAGTGGTGGTTACTATCACAATCCAGACAAATAATCAAACACTGGAAGGGGTTTTAAATTTGCAATCCAAAACGACTTATTTTTTAGAATTTTCAGATTTATAATATGAGGTTTCTATTGATTTTTATTTTCCTTAATTTAGGTTTTTTTGGGGTTGCTCAAAACAAACAACTCTTGTATGGAGTCTCTGAAATACCGCAATCACTGCTGGTAAATCCGGGAGGAATTGTTTCTTATAACAAACATTTTGGTATTCCATTTTTTTCTCACTTACATTTAAATGGTGGTTCTACAGGAGTAACTGTGTATGATATATTTCAAACCTCCAATACATCAGATATCAATTCTAGAATAACAAGTGCAATTTTTAGTATGAATAATTCCGACTTTTTTACGGTTACCCAGCAACTGGAGATTATTAGTTTTGGTTGGAGAACTCAGAAAGACTTTTATTTTTCAGGTGGAATTTATCAGGAATTTGATATGATTACTTATTTTCCTAAAGACTTAGCGATTTTGGGTTGGGAAGGAAATAGAGATTACATAGATTATGAATTTGATTTGAACGAGCTAAATTCCTCTGGTGATTTGTTGACGGTTTTTCACTTTGGAGCCAATAAAAAAATAACTGATAAACTCACATTGGGTGCGCGATTTAAAGTTTACTCAAGCATTTTTAATTTTAGAAGTACTAACAATAGAGGAACTTTTGTCACAAGGGAGAGCGCTGGAGGCCCCAACATTTATGACCATTTGCTGGAAGATGCCGATGTACAAGTTCAAACTTCAGGAATTGCATCACTGATAGATAATGAGAATGTAAATACAGCGGGAGATGTCGTAAGTCATGTGATGGGACGTGCTCTTTTGGGAGGTAATTTAGGTATAGGGATGGATATTGGCGCGACTTATGAAATCAATAGAAATTTTACCGCAAGTGCAAGTATTCTTGATTTAGGAGCAGTTTTTCATACCAATGATATAGAAAACTATCGGGCTCGTGGAAGCTATAATTTAACCGGAATCAATCTTATTTTTCCACCTTTAGAAGAAGGAGAGCCCTCATTTCCTTATTATCAAAATCTGGAAGATGAAATTACAGAACAAGTGCCCATTGATACACTTTACAACAAATATACTGTTATGAGGCCTTTAAAAATGAATGCATCATTAACCTATCATTTTGGTGAGGGCTATGGTAAAAATGAATGTGATTGTTTAAACAGGGAAACAACAAACTTTGGGAATCAAGCAATGGGAATACAATTATATTCTATTTTTAGACCAAAACAGCCTCAATATGCAGCAACACTTTTTTATTACAGACGCTTTACTGAATTTTTATCCGGTAAAATAACCTATACGGTTGACTCTTTTGTTTCAGACAATATGGGTCTTATGGCGGTGGGTGATTTTGGAAAATTCAATGTGTATCTGGGAGTAGATAATTTGTTGCGGTATGGAAATCTCGCTAAAGCAAATCATGTATCTTTGCAATTGGGTTTTAATATAAAATACCAATAAACACCTTCATTAAAATTTTAAAAATGTAGGCGATATTATCTAAAAATATACCGAAAAGATGAATCATAAATTGTTCTTACTTGTAATCTTGTTTTCTATTTCATTTACAAGCCCTGCTCAAACCAATTTGAATGAATATTCATTTATATTGATTCCTCAACAATTTGATTTCCAAAGAGGAAAGGATCAGTTTCAAGTAAACACCTTGCTTCGTCATTTATTTAACAATGCAGGTTTTAATGCGATTTATGAAGAAGAATTAAAAGGACTGCCACGTTGTAAAGGCTTGTTTGCAGATGTTGATTTAGATTCTAATTTTCTAAATACAAGCACCCAAATACTACTAAAAGATTGTAACAACAACATTGTCTATCGATCTGCATTTGGAAGAAGTAAGGAGAAAGAATACAAAAAAAGCTACCACGAGGCTATTAGAAAGGCATTTGAGAGTATTGAAATATTGGGAGTTAATCAAGGTGATTTAAAAAGTTTTCGCGAAAGCATAGATAAAGAAGATGCAGCACTAACCACTAATCAATCAATTGTTGTAAAAAACGAGTTGATCTCTGATGTTAATATGAAATCTAAATCGCTAGATGTCTTTGAATTCAATGACCAAATGTTCTATCTGGAAGCAAATGAAAATGAAATTATGGTTTACAAAAAGGACAAAAACAATCAGGATTTATTGAAATATGGAACCCTTGTAGAAACCTCAAGAGCTGGGATTTACTTATTCAACAAAGACGGGAAAAGCCAGTTAGCAAATTTTGATGAGGCCGGTAATTTACTAATTGATGCTGTTGACACTCAAGGAAATCCAATTCAAAATAAATACCAAAAAGTTAAAGAGAATTAACGCCTTAGATTGTTTTAAAACTCATATCTCCAAGTATTTCAACCCGTCCTTCTATATTTTGATTGGGCTCCAGAAAACGTGCAGCAGTTGCAGCACCGGCTAAAATAACCTGACCTTTTTTTACAGTTAACCCTGCTTGATTTGCCAGTCTGCTCAATTCCACCACAGATTGTAGAGGGTTATCAAGAATTGCAGCAGATGAAGCACTTTCAACCACTTTATTGTTGACCAAAAGTTCCATTTTTAAATCGGAAATTTCTGTAGAAAGTGGCTGCCATGTTCCAATCACATAACCGGTTGATGAGCAGTTGTCTGCCACCACATCTTCCAGAGAAAATTTAAAATTCTCATATCGTGAATCAATTATTTCGAGTGCTGGTGCCATCCTATCCAGATATATAGGAAGTTCTTCCAGTGTTAATTCCCTATGGATATCTTTGCTTACGCGAAAAGCAATTTCTGGCTCCACCCTTGGGTGAATCCATCGTTTTAAATCAACGGAATCATCTTTTTTAATTTCCATCTCATCGGTTAAAATTCCCCAGATGAGGTCATGCACACCCATTTGTTCCATTTTGGCTTTGCTGGTGAAGCCCAGTTTATATCCGGTAATTTTTTCACCGCGCTCAACTCTCAAGTCAATAGCCAACCGTTGAATTTCATAGGCATCTTTCAAACTCATATTATTGGCGGCTGCCATTTGTGGAACAGCTTTGGCATTTCTTGCTGCGTTGTCTAATAGGGTTGCAATTTCTATTTTATACATAGTTTTTATTTAAATCTTCTCAAGGTTTTAAAACCCTGTCAGAGTTGATTTTAATTTTTTAATTAAGCCTCCTTTGGGGGTTTGGGGGCTTTTTTACATTAAATTTTTTGCTATTGCATCATCGTGTAAAATAGTTTCGGTTTCACGTTTTACAAGCTCTAAAGTATCTCTCAAGGGTTTGTCTAAAGTTATTTTTCCATCTGCCAGCAAATTTAGAATAGCTTTGTCCTGAGCCCTTCCCTTTCGCATCGCTTCAGAATAGGGGATATTTTCATTGAAAGTAACCAGCGAGTATTTTGAGTAATATTCAAACGGGAATTCCTTTTCAAAGGCGGTTTCAAGTTTTCTTTTTTCCTGAAATAGCGCACTTGCGGTATGGGCTTTCATCTCGTGAAAATTATCCAAAGCAAGGTCTGCAATGGCATCGGTATCTTTTTTGCGTTCTTTTTCATAGGCATCAAATACTTTTTGCCAATCGCCCTCGTGTTTGTCTAAGATTTCGTCAAAAACCACAACATCTTCAAACGAGGCGTTCATCCCTTGTCCATAAAAGGGAACAATCGCATGTGCGGCATCTCCCATCAAAAGTGTTTTGCCATAACTGCTCCATGGGTTGCATTTAACGGTGCCTAAAGCTCCGGTGGGGTTTTCAAAGAATTCAGTTGTAAGGTCTGGCATTAAAGCAAGGGCATCAGGGTAGTATTTTTCGAAATACTCAAGCACTCGTTCCGGTGTGTTGAGGGTTTCAAAACTGTATTCGCCCTGGTTCCAGTTTAGGAAAAGAGTAACGGTAAAACTTCCGTCAAGGTTAGGAAGCGCAATGAGCATATTTTCTCCTCGCGGCCAGATATGGAGCGCGCCTTTTTCTGTGAGGAAGCCACCATCTTTGGCGGGGGGGAAAGTGAGTTCCTTATAGCCGTGAGTTAAGAAGTTTTGAGAAAAACTGAACAAAAACCTTTTGTGTAAAAACATGCTTTTTCGCAAAGCAGAGCCTGCACCGTCTGTACCAATAACAATATCGCCTTTAAGTAAAATTTCCCGGTCATTCACATCATCGTGGAAGGTTCCGATGCCATTTTCCAAATCAACTTCTATGCAGCTGTGATTAAAAATCAAGGTAATGTTTTCCATCTTTTCAGCTTCATCAAGCAACAAGGCATTCAATCCTGTTCTCGAAATGGAGTTTATGTATTCATCTTCTCTTCCGCTGTAGCGGCTTAAAAAGGTGTTGCTTTCCATATCATGAATCATCCTGCCATACATTGGGATACAAAGTTCTTTCACTTTTTCTTCAAGCCCCACAAGCTTCATTCCTTTCATGCCACGGTCTGAGAAGGCCAGGTTGATAGAGCGACCTGCACCAATGTCGTGTTTTCTTAAATCGGGTCGTTTTTCTATGAGTTGAACTTGATAGCCGCGTTGTGCCATTCGCAGGGCTAGTAAAGAACCGCAAAGACCGGCACCGATGATGAGTATGGTTTGTTTTTTCATTTTTTTTAAATAATATTTTTCAACCGTTCCACCATCAGATACACATCTTCAAACGAATTGTAAAGCGGAGCAGGAGCCACCCGAATTACATCGGGTTCGCGCCAGTCGCTGATGACGCGGGCTTTGGTGAGTTTGTTGTGAAGGCTTCTGTCTGCATTTTTTACTGCTAGCGATAATTGACATCCACGTTCATCTGGATTTGAGGGTGTAATGATGCTGATGCGTTCATTTTTTAATTCGTGCAGTAAGAACTCCAGATAACCGGTGAGTTTTTTTTGCTTGGTGATGATATTTTCCATTCCGGCCTCTTCAAAGATATCAAGAGAAGCTCTTATAGCTGCCATGGACAATATGGGCGGATTACTCAATTGCCAGCCTTCAGCTCCTTGGAGGACATCAAATTCCTGACGCATGTTAAAACGTGTTTTTTTATTGTGACCCCACCAGCCGGTAAAGCGTTTTAATTTGGGATTGGTTGCGTGACGTTCGTGCACAAAAAGACCTCCCAAACTTCCCGGACCACTATTAAGGTATTTGTAGCTGCACCAAACGGCAAAATCAGGGCCATTTTCGTGAAGATTGGGTTGAATGTTTCCGGCACCGTGAGCGAGATCAAATCCCACAAAGCACTGGTGTTTATGTCCCAGTTCGGTTATTTTTTTTATGGGAAAGGACTGACCTGTGTAATAGTTTGTCGTTCCTATAAGGATTAAAGCGATTTCCTCTCCTTGTGTCTCCATTATTTTTTCGAGGTCTTCAAAGCGGCACAATTCTTCACCTTGACTTGGTTTCCATAAAACGAGTCCTTCTTTTTTGTCAAAACCGTGAAAATCGAGTTGCGACTCCACGGCATATTTGTCAGACGGAAAGGCATCGCTTTCAATAACGATTTTGTATTTGGTTTTGGTAGGTTGGTAAAACGAAACCATCAATAAGTGCAGATTGGTCGTGAGGGTATTCATCATTACGACTTCGTTTGGTTTTGCACCTACAATTTTTGCCATGGTATTTGATAGAAACTCGTGATAAGGCATCCACGGGTGTTGGGCTACGGTGTGTCCTTCAACGCCTAGTTTTGCCCAGTCCTCGAGTTCCTCCTGTATGTATTTTTGGGTGTTTTTGGGCTGCAGGCCTAAAGAGTTTCCGCATAGGTAAACAAGGTTATTTCCTTGATTGTCTTTTGGAATGTGAAACTTTTCGCGAAAGCGATTTAAAGGGTCTTTTTGGTCTTGTTCTTTGGCATAAGCCAGCGAAGCTTGATAGTTATTCATGGGTTGTACTGACTTCGATGTTTGTGAAATAGAGTTTGAATGTGCCTTCGGGATTTTGATGCATCGTGGCAATTTTAATACCGTTAAAGTCTTTGTAATCTTCCCAGGTGGTGATTAATGAAGGAACGGTATCATTGCTTTTTCTGAAAATCCATTCTTTGATTTGAAAATCATTTTCAAAAAAGAAATCGTAGGCGTCACCGGGGGTGTATCCGCCTTGATCACCATAAACCACGGTGAGTTGTTGCATGGTTTTTTTGCTAATGGGGGCTGATGCCGAATCTTTTTGTGAAAGAGAAATTCCTTCATCCCAAACGAGGTTGAAAGGTGCCAAAAGCCAGTATTTATCATTGATAAAAGCACGGTCTGCGGGAAGAGAAATGCTGTCTAAATTTTTACGGTTGTATTGAATGGTATCATTACTGCTGTAGAGTGTCACATCATCTGTTTTTGGTTTCCAAATCCAGGAACGCTCAGAATGGTTTTCACCCCTGTCCACATTGAACGTAAATTTGAGTTCTTCTACCAGTTCCCAATGCTCCACTCCGTTAGCGAAGGCAATCATTTCAGGGAGGGTGAGGGGTTCTTTTTCAATATTGACTGTTTCTTTTTCTTGTTTACACGAAAATACCAACAACACAAGTAGGGTCAAAATATGTATGTTCTTCATAAGAATCTATTTTTGTAAAGATACAAAATTGCTTTAGAGAGTTTTAAAAATCTTCGGGATGCTTCATTATTTTATAGGCTCTTTTTTTGATTTCTTCCAGTTCTTCTGTCGATTTTTTATTCAATAAATTCATCATCATTGCCATGCGGTTGTTGTTTTTAAAATGGGCTCTTTTGTCGTCCAGAAAATTCCAATATAAGGCATTGAAGGGACAGGCGTCATCTTCTGTAGATTTCTTGACATTGTAGTGGCAATTTTTGCAGTAGTTGCTCATTTTGTTAATGTAGTTTCCACTGGATACATAGGGTTTTGTGGCAACAATACCGCCATCTGCAAATTGACTCATCCCCCGGGTATTGGTTATTTCAACCCATTCAATTGCATCGATGTAAATGCCGAGATACCATTTGTCCACTTCATCAGGATGGGTTTGTGTGAGCAGGGCATAATTTCCGGTAATCATCAATCGCTGTATATGATGTGCATAAGCGTGGTCTAAACTTTGTTTGATGGCGTGATGCAAACAGTTCATTTTAGTATCTGCCGACCAAAAAAACTCGGGGAGTATGTTTGAATTTTCAAGTTTGTTGTTTTCGGCATAGGCAGGCATTTCTTTCCAGTAAATACCTCGCATAAACTCGCGCCACCCCAATATTTGCCTCACAAATCCTTCCACTTGCGAAATGTCAATGGAATCATTGTTATCCCGCCAATGTGAAATCACTTGGTCAATAACTTCTTTGGGATGTAGCATTTTACAATTCATCGAAAAGGATAAACGGGAATGAAACAAAAAGTGTTCATCAGTATGAAGCGCATCCTGAAAATCACCAAAATGAGGCAAAAGCTGCTCACAAAAATAGTTTAGTAGTTCTAAAGATTCTTCTCTTGATGTGGGCCACTGGAAGTTTTGTACATCTATATTTTCAATGGTTTTGATTTTGGCTTTTTTTATTTCGTCAAAGGTTTTTGATACATCCTTTTTAAAGGAGAGTGCTGCCGGGATGCTAGGACTTCCTTTCCATTGTTTTCGGTTGCTTTGGTCAAAATTCCATTTACCACCTTCAGGTTCTTTATCTGTTAACATCAAGATGTCGTATTTTTTACGCATATCGCGGTAAAAATATTCCATAATGATTTGTTTTTTCCCTTTGAAGAAATTAGCTAAATAGTCTCTTTTGGTTAGAAAATGTTCTGTGTCATAAACGTTGGTTTCTAATGAACTGTTTTTACAAAATTCATTTAGTTGCTCGTCAAGTCGGTACTCATCGGGTAATTGATATTCAAAGACAGTGATGTCATTTTCTTTAATGATTTTTTCAAGATTCTTGACGAGACTTTGGGTGTTTTCAGGTTCGTTTATTTTGTAATAAATTATTTGATGCCCTTGTGTTTTTAAATGCGCTGAAAACTTTTGCATGCTTTCAAAAAAGGCAATTATTTTTTGAATGTGATGGGTTACATAATCTGTTTCCTGGCGCATTTCGGCCATAAAATAAAGTGTATTTTCATCGACTTCACTGAACCAGGAGTGGTTGTGGTTGAGTTGATCGCCGAGAATAAGACGGAGTTTTTTCATCTTTAAAATAGGGTGTTTTGCAGCCAGGTGCGCTGGTATTTTCCGGAAGGGTCATACATTTCTGCTTGCCGCTTAATGTCGAATTTTCGGTCTCTGGGGTCGTTACCCACCCCACTATTATACATCCAGTTGCCCCAATTGCTGTGCACGTCATAATCAAGCAGCAGGCTTTCAAAATAGGCAGCACCCACGCGCCAGTCCTGACACAGTTCTTTAGACCAGAAACTGGCCACATTTTGCCTGCCACGATTGCTCATCCAGCCGGTTTTTGAGAATTCAATCATATTGGCGTTTACAAAAGGCTCTTTTGTGTTGCCGTTTATCCATTCTAGTTTTGCCTTTTCTGAAGTGCCCCAATCATATTCTTTATCTAAAATTCCACCCATTTTGAAAATCGCATTGCCGTGTTTTAAAGAAATGTATTTAAAATAATCTCTCCAGATAAGTTCAAAAATGAGCCAATAGGTGTCTTGATTTTTTTGAATTTGTTTTTCAAACTCCTTTACCTGCCAGTAAATCATTCTGGCAGAGAGGCTCCCATTTGCGAGCCAAGGGGAAAGTTTGGAGCTGTAATCAATACCTAGAAGTCCGTTGCGGGTTTTTTTGTAGTATGCCAGTTTTTTGGTTTCCCAGAAATAATGATGAATGCGTTTCATCCCCTGATGTTCACCTCCTGAAAATGGAAAAGCAGAGTTTGGGTCTTTTTCAAAGGTTTCCAAATCCAAATCTTTAAGAGTTGGAATTTGCGTTTCGTTTTGAATTCGGTTTTCTTTTGGTTTTGATAAGGGAATGGGAAGTAGCTCTCTTACGCTTACTTTTTTTTCTGAAACCTTTCTGAATTGGGTAAAAACTTCAGGAAGTTCCTTTAAATTTTGAAAAGCACTGTCATCAGGATGGTATAGAAACTGATCAAAGCTCTCTTCAAAAAAAATTGTTGAGGCACACTTTTCTTTTACGCGATTCAAAGTGTCAGTTTCTTCCTGAGTCCACTCTTTTTGAAGATAGACTTTGGTGATGTTGTGTTGTTGAATAATTTCCGGGAGAATTGTTTCCGGTTTGTTATGGAATACCAGCAAATCTATATTCAGTTTGCTTAGATTTTCTTTTAGTTCAGACACTGTTTCGATTAGAAATTGTGCTCTGTATTTTTCAGTTTTTTTAAAGCCGAAAGAATCTTTTTCGAAACATAACGGGTCAAAGCAATAAACGGCAATCACTTTTGTACCACGACAGGCTTTTGTTAGCGAAGCGTTGTCTTCTAACCGCAAATCATTTCGAAACCAAACCAGATGATTCATAGCATTGCCTTTTTAGTTCTTCTGCATTTTTCACTGCAATATTTAACCTGGTCCCAGTTTTTCTCCCATTTTTTTCGCCAAGCAAAAGGCAATTCACAAGTGACGCAAGTTTTTGTGGGAAGGTGGAGTTTTTTGTGAGTCACTGGGGTCAATTATTTTCTTTTAGAAGTTCAGGAAACTTCTCTTTAAAACGGTTTAATCTTGGGATAGAAACGTTTTGTATGTAAGGATTGTTGGGGTTATTTTTTTCATAATCCTGATGATATTCCTCAGCTATCCAAAATTTTTCAAAAGGAAACACCTGAGCTGCCACTTCTTTGTCTCCCAGTTGCTTGTTTAGTGAGTTGATTTTCTCTTCAATGATTTGTTTTTGTTCTTCATTTTGGTAAAAAATAATGGAACGGTATTGAGAACCTCTATCCGGTCCCTGGCCATTTACTTGCGTACTATTTTGGGATCCAAAATAGACATCAACTAGTGATGAAAAACTCACTTTTTTTGGGTCATAAATAACTTCGACAGCTTCTGCGTGTCCTGTTGTTCCGGTGTTTGTAGAATCATAAGTTGGATATTGAGTATGCCCGCCCGAATAACCCGAAATGGCTTCTTCAACGCCAAAAACACTTTCATAAATGGCTTCTACACACCAGAAACACCCACTGGCAAAATAAGCTTTACTGAGACCATTTTCACTAGATACTTGAACTGCTTTAACTGAAGCTTGTTTTTCAATTTCTTCGGCTTTGTTTTTTTCAAAAACATTTTGACAGGAGAGTGAAGAAGTGCCCGCAAGCAAGAGGACAATTAGTGGCAATTTATTCATAGCTTTTTAATTTTAAAAGTACAAAAAAAGCCTTCCGGAAAATGGGAAGGCTTTGTTAAAGTTTAAATATTAATGGTTTAAAGTTTAGCGAAAAACTTTTCCATTTTTTGTTGTTCTTCTTCAGCAAGTTCAGAATCTACAAGAATTCTTCCACTGTGCTCATCGGTCATTATTTTTTTACGTGATGCAATTTCAACCTGAACCTGAGGAGGTATTGAGAAAAAGGAACCTCCAGAAGCGCCTCTTTCAATGGTAACAATTGCTTGTCCATTTTTCACGTTTTTTCTTATACGCTCATAAGCATTTACTAATCGATCTTCCAATTGAGACTTATAGTTTTCAGCTTCTTTTAAAAGTGTTTTCTCTTCTTTTTCAGTTTCACCAAGAATATCATCCAATTCAGCTTTTTTGTGAGTGAGATGGTTTTCTCTGTCTGTCAAACGCTCTTGGGACTGGTCGATAACTTCAGTTTTGTGTTCAATTTGTGCTTTCAATTCTTTGATGTGTTTTTCTGCTAATTGAATTTCAAGTTCCTGAAATTCAATTTCTTTACTCAAAGAATTGTACTCTCTGTTATTGCGGACGTTGTCTTGTTGGGAAGTGTATTTTTTGATGAGACCTTTTGACTCTTCAATCTGATTTTTCTTTTCTTTGATAGCATTTTCTGTTGCTTCAAGGTCGGCTTTGAGTTTATCTATTCTGGTTGTGAGTCCGGTGATTTCATCTTCTAGGTCTCTTACTTCCAGCGGAAGCTCGCCACGCAAATTTTTAATCTCGTCAATTTTTGAATCGATTAATTGCAAGTCATATAAAGCTCTTAATTTTTCTTCGACTGTTGCTTCAGTTTTCTTTGCCATACTTATAAATACTTGATAGGATTGGTGTTTACTTCTGATATTTTTATATTTCCTTTTTTAAAGGCAGGTGCAAAATTAGTGATTTTTTTGGTAAGGAAGTCAACTAATTCGTTTTTTGTGTATTGTTCACTTTCATAATGACCTATATCTGCAATTATAATTTGATTTTCAGCTTTATAAAAGTCATGATACTTCAAATCTGCTGTGAGAAATAGGTCTGCATTTGCATGTTTTGCTGCTGAAATTGCAAAACTTCCTGAACCACCCAAAACGGCGACTTTTTTTATTTTTTTTCCGAGTAGTTTACTGTGTTTAATTACACCGCAGTGCATTTTGGTTTTTACAAGTTTTAAAAATGCAACTTCTTCCATTGATTTTGGTAGTTCTGCAATCATACCCATTCCAATTTTCTGATTGACATTTTCCAGTGTGGTTACTTCATAAGCGACTTCTTCATAGGGATGGTTTTCTATTAGTGATTTCAAAATCTGTGTTTCAAGGTGAGCCGGAAAGGTTATTCCAATTTGAGTTTCGGCTTCATAATGGATTTCCCCTTTTTTTCCCATTGTTGGGTTTGATTCTTCATTGGGTTTAAAGCTTCCGGTGCCTTCCAAATTAAAACTACAATGTTCATAATTACCAATACTACCCGCACCGGTATCAAATAGTGCCTGCCGAAGACTTTCGGCTTTATCATTAGGAATAAAAGTCACTAATTTTTTGATGGTTTCTTTTTTAGGGATTAAAATCTTTTGATTTATGAGTCCCAGTTTTTTGCACATAATAGCATTGACGCCATTCCAGGCATTGTCAAGTGCTGTGTGTATAGAAAAAATCGCAATGTTGTTTTGAATGGCTTTAATTAAAACCCTTTCAACATAATTTTTACCATTGATTTTTTTAATCCCATTGAAAATGATAGGATGAAAACTCACAATGAGGTTGCAGTTTTTTTCAATGGCCTCGTCAATTACTTCTTCAAGAGTATCGTGAGTGACAAGGATGGAAGTGATTTCTTTATTTTTATTTCCCACTAGAAGACCCACATTATCAAAATCTTCTGCGTAGTGTAAAGGCGCCAGTTCTTCTAAAAAATCAATTACTTGCTGAATTATCATAGGTAGTATTTTATGGTAAAGATAAAAAAGTATATTTTCGTTGTGATGAATAAACTCAGGAAAATATTATTTCCCTTTTCAGTGGTCTATGACGGCATCACATCACTGCGTAATTTTATGTATAATAAAGGAATTTTAGAAAGCACTGCTTTTGATATACCCGTGATTTGTGTGGGTAACCTCAATGTGGGAGGTACAGGAAAATCACCTATGATTGAATATCTTATTTCGATTTTAAAAAAGGATCACAGTGTGGCTGTTTTAAGTAGGGGCTATAAGCGAAAATCAAAGGGGTTTCATTTTGTTGAAAAACATCACACGGCTGAAGATGTGGGTGATGAACCATTACAGTTTAAACTTAAATTCCCGGATGTGATTGTTGCAGTTGATGCTAATCGCAGAAATGGAATCAATATTCTCAAAGAAAAGGCAGATGTAATTTTGCTTGATGATGCTTTTCAACACCGAAAAGTAAAACCATTCTTCACTGTTTTACTTACTTCCTATTCAGATTTGTATGTGAATGATCTAGTTTTGCCTGCAGGGAATTTAAGAGAATCTAAAGCAGGGGCGAAGAGGGCAAATTGTGTTGTGGTTACTAAATGTCCTGAGAATCTCCCTTATGCTGAACAACAACAGATACAATATGATTTAAATTTAGAGCTTCATCAGCACATTTACTTTTCAACCATTGCTTATGCATCTGTTATTCAGGGTGTTAAAGAAGCTAAACACCTTGAATTTCTTGAAGAAAAATCTTTTAAACTTGTCACCGGGATTGCCAATCCAAAACCGCTAGTTGATTACCTGACTGAAATGAAATTAAACTTTGAACATCAAGAGTTTGCAGACCACCACGCTTTTACAGAAGTGGAAATTGCAGCACTTGACAACGAAACGATTATTTTAACAACAGAAAAGGATTTTATGCGCCTAAAAGATAAAATTAAAACCGCTACTTTGTTTTATTTGCCCATTTCTGTATCATTTTTAAATAAAGAAATAGGCTTTATAGAGCGTATCAAAAATGCTGCAGCATTTATTGCTGAAGAAAATGAACAATAAAAAGATAAAACTTAAACGTTTTGAGATTGCAAGATGCGGTAAATTTTTTCAAAGAAATCTTCAGTTTTGAATGGTTTGGGAATGATTTCATTGAAACCTGCTTTGTAAAAGTCGTCCAGATTTTCATCAATGGTAACAGCAGTTAGTGCAATAACGGGAATGTCTTTTTTAAATTCTTTAATTTGTTGTGTTGCTTCAATACCACTTATGCCGGGCATATGGATGTCCATAAGGATTAAATCATAGTGGTTGTCTTTGACCATTTTAACGGCGTCCTCACCATTATCAGCAACAGCGCATATAATTTTGTTTTTTTCCAGAATTTTTTTGGTAATCATTTGGTTGATTTTGTTGTCTTCAACAACAAGCACATTTAAATTTTCAAGTGCTCCCAGGTCTTTAACTGAAAGCTGAGAATTAGGTATGAGTGAATCTGGTTTTTCATCAGAGATATTCAGTTTTAAATCAAACCAAAACTTCGAACCTTTGCCAATTTCACTTTCGAGATGAACTTTACTATCCATTAAATGAAGCAAGTTTCTCACAATTGATAGACCCAAACCGGTGCCTCCAAATTTTCTGTTTATTTGAACTGAACCTTGAGTGAAGCTTTCAAAAATGGCTTTCTGTTTTTTCAAGGTAATCCCCACGCCATTATCTTGAACTTCAAAATGAAGCAAAACACTTCTGTCTGTTTGACTTAATTTTTTAACCACCAAGGTGATTTTTCCATTTTCTGTAAATTTTACAGAATTACCCACAAGATTTATTAAAACCTGAGATAAAACAACCGGATCACCAATGAGTTTAGGCGGAATGCCATCATCATATTCTAGGGTAAGTTTGTTGCTTTTATCCATTGCAGATTTTTTCAGGGCTATCAATACATCTTCTACACGCTTTTTTAAACTGAAAGACTTCTTCTCAAGTTCTACTTTGTTTGCTTCAAGTTTGTTGAGGTCAAGGATGTTATTTATGAGAGATAGTAAATACTCTCCTGAGAACTTTAAGGAGCTCAAATGCTCTTTTTGGTCTTCTCTTGGTTCTTCTTCAAGAAGTAAATGTGTTAAACCTGTTACTGCATACATAGGAGTTCGCAGCTCATGTGTGATTGTAGAGAGAAATTGTGCTTTGGCAATTGAAGCTTTTTCTGCGCGTTCTTTTGCAATAAGAAGCTCATCATTTTTGTCTTGTAATAAATTATTTGCTTTTGCTCTCAAGTTATTATTTTTAAAAAGGGAGAGAGTAAGTAGTGATAAAATGATTATTAACGCTACGCTCAATCCGGTGGTAAATCGATTCATGGTTATCGATTTTTGTTGTTCTTCAAGATTACTTTGTTGTAAAGCAATTTTAGCTATGAGTTCTTCATTGTTTGATTCAAAGTCTAAATTTTTGCTTAAAACAGCTGCGTGAATTTCTTCCAACTCATCCTTTTTTTCAATATGTTTTCTCAAAGAGGTATAAGCCTCTTGTAAATTGTCAAGAAGAAAAGCAATATCACTTGATGTTTTGTAACAATCTGCTTCAATTTTTAAGTAGCTTTTGTTTCTGCTTAATTCAAAAGCTCTGTCTATAGAATTTTTAGCTCTGCTAATATTTTTTACTTTGTCTTCTTCGCTTTCTGTAGGAATAATTATCAAACATTTTGCAAGATACCTGTTTGCTGTAGCCTCATAAAAGGGAATGTTTTCAGATTCAAAAACCGCTAATGATGCTGCAAAATAATTCAAAGCTACTTGGATATTTTCGTTTTCAAGTGCAAATAATCCCTTTTTATAAGTAACTTTTGCTAGCTCGACCTCATCATTCAATGATTGAAAAATTCTATCAGCAATGTCTAAATATCTTTCGGCATTTTCCTTATTATTTGTTTTCAAGGAAATAAGACCATACAAGCTGTAAGCAATACCAAGTTCTTTTGAGTTTGGCTCGTCTTTTATATAACCAATGGCTTTAGCACATTCTGTACTTGCAAGATTATAACTGTAAATTGAATAATAAAAATAAGCAAGTGTTGTACTAATTAAAGCTTTTTGAGAAGGGTTTTCAATGGCATTTGCGAGAGTTTTAGCTTCTAAAAGTTTGGGTACAACATTATCAAGTTCTTGAATTAAAATAGACTGGTAAGCTTCTTGTTGTAACTCTTGAATTTTTGCAATAGTATCAAAGGCTTTAGGCTCATTTTCCTGAGAAAAAAGAGAAAACGTAGCCAAAACTAAAAGTGAGGTAAAAATTAAATGAAAGGAGCTCCTCATCATTCTTGAATAAATAATTGCTAAATATAGTTATTTCTTTGAAATGTAATTGACTAAATCGATTAATCTTGAAGAATAACCAATTTCATTGTCATACCACCCAATAACTTTAACAAACTTACCAATTACTGATGTCATTTGAGCATCAAAGATACATGAATGTGTGTTGTCAATGATATCAATGGACACTATAGGGTCTTCAGTGTATTCAAGAATGCCTTTTAAAGTTGTTGATGAAGCTTTCTTAAAGGCTTTATTAATTTCTTCAATGGACTTTTCGTTTTTTACATTCAACGTTAAATCTGTCAAAGATCCATTTGGAATCGGAACTCTGATTCCACAGCCTCCAATTACCTCCGAAAGATGTGGGAACACTTTGGTAAGTGCTTTTGCAGCTCCAGTAGTTGTGGGAACAATAGATTGCCCTGCAGCCCTGGCTCGTCTCAGGTCTTTGTGGGGTTGGTCGTGTAAGCTTTGATCTGTAGTATAAGAATGAATAGTTGTAATATATGCCTGTTCCACTCCGCAAAGCTCATCTATAATCTTGATCATAGGAGCTGCATTGTTTGTGGTACAAGAAGCATTTGAAATAATTTCCTCACTTCCGTCTAAAATCGATTCATTAACACCCAAAACAATGGTTTTAATATCATCTTCCAGCGGTGGAACTGTGAGAATTACTTTTTTTGCACCGGCAGCAATATGCTTTTGCAGTTCTTTTTTTGTTTTAAATTTTCCGGTGGATTCAATAACGATGTCAACATTTCCCCAGTTAATTTCTGAAATTTTAGGGTGGTTTGTTAACGAATAGGTTTTGCCATCTACTATTATTCCGTTTTCAGAAAATGTCACTTTTCTCTTGAGAACCCCGTGAATGCTGTCATATTTTAACAAATGACTCAATGTTCTTGAATCAGCAAGATCATTAATGGTAACCACTTCAATTTCTGAATGGTCTAAAAGTAGCCGAAACAAACTGCGACCTATTCTCCCAAAGCCGTTAATAGCAACCTGTATCTTCTGTGACATGGTTTTTTGACTTGTTATTAAAGAATGTGTTTGTGTGCTTTGTATGAAGAACGCACAAGCGCACCACTTTCAACGTGACGAAATCCCATTTCTAGTCCAATTTCCTCATATTTTTTAAACTGTTCTGGAAGAATAAATTCTTTTACCGGAAGGTGTTTTTTTGAAGGTTGTAAATACTGTCCAATGGTGAGAACGTCAACATTAACATCTCTAAGGTCTTTCATGGTTTGAATCACTTCTTCTTCTTTTTCCCCAAGGCCCAGCATAATGCCGCTTTTGGTACGATTGATGCCGTTGTCTTTCAAATATTTTAAAACACCCAGGCTTCGTTCATATTTTGCCTGTATGCGCACCTCACGGGTCAATCGTTTTACAGTTTCCATGTTATGTGAAACCACTTCGGGCTTGACCTCAATTATTCTATCAATATTTTTTTCTACCCCTTGAAAATCTGGAATTAGCGTTTCAAGTGTGGTTTCAGGATTCATTCGTCTGATGGACTTCACTGTTTCTGCCCAGATGATAGATCCCATATCTTTAATATCGTCTCTGTCAACTGATGTAACAACCGCGTGTTTGATGTTCATTATTTTAATAGAGCGGGCTACTTTTTCTGGTTCTTCCCAATCAATGGTCTCCGGCCGGCCGGTTTTTACGCCACAAAAGCCACAGGAACGGGTACAGATATTTCCTAGTATCATAAAAGTGGCAGTTCCCTCACTCCAGCATTCACCCATATTGGGGCAGCTTCCTGAAGTGCAAATAGTGTGCAAATCATATTTATCGACCAGACTACGCAGCTCTGTATATTTTTTACCGGTGGGTAATTTTACACGCAGCCACTTTGGCTTGGGGGCTCTTTCAGGGGGAGTGATTGTTTGTGTTTCCATAGGTTTAATTGCAGGCAAATGTACAAAAAGATTGGCGATTTATTTAGTTATGAGTTAGTGAGTATTTGAGTTTGAGAGGGGGTGATTTGAAGTTTGGAGCTTGTCGTTTTAAATTTTTATTTCAAGAAATTCCTTTAAAAAATCTATCAAGCCCTCTTTCCGGTGATAATTTCTGAAAGTAATTTTTTTGAACGTAGTAATTTCACTTTGATATTATTGATGGGTTCATCGAGTTTTTCTGCTATTTCCTTATAACTCATTTCCTGAAAATACCTTAGATTGATTACTTCCTGGTAGTGTGGTTTTAAAAGCTTTATAAATTGCAGTAACTCAGCGAGGTTTTGCTGTGTAATCAGGTTGTCTTCAGGTGAGGGAGAATCGTCTGCAATTTTTTGAACTTGTTGGTCTATAGAAGCCGAATTTTGAGTTTGAACATGAGATTTATTTTTTCGCAGCTTGTCTATATGGATGTTTTTTGAAATGGTAATCAGCCAGGTGCTAAAAGTGTATTCTTCCTTAAACGTGTTTATTTTGTCAAATGCTTTCGCGAAAGTTTCTATAGTGATTTCTTCTGCTTCAAACTCATTTCTAAGCCTGATTAATTGAAAAGCATAAACTTCATTCCAGTAAGTATCCAATAAAAAGTTGAAAGCAGATTGCTTGCCAATTTTAGCTTGTTGAATCTGTTCTAACAGTTTTTTTTTACTTACTTCCAATGTTTGGGCTTTGAAAAAAGATTGGTTATAAAGATAACCATTTGAAAGCAAACCATCACAATTTCAAGTACAGAAACAAAATATACCAGATCGTTTTCTCTTAATTTTTTTAGTGCTTTCACAACCACTATATATTGAACTAACAACCTGAATAGCAGGAATGCCAGAACGATTTCCCATTTTAATAAAAGAAATGATGCCAGTAATCCCAGCCAGAATAAAACATTGGATAGATAGAACGCCCCAAGCATTATTTTGTGTGAAAATTTATAATGAGTAGCTGTTGTAAGGTGTCTTCTTTTTTGATTGAAAAAACTTTTCCAGCTTTTCTTGGGTGTTGAGATGGTGAAACTTTCATGGGAGTCACAAATAGCAAAATTTGTTTTGGTTGCAGCTTGATTGACAAACAAATCATCATCCCCTGAGCGTATATACATATGACTCATAAAGCCATTGTTTTCATAAAATAAATTTGCTGTATATCCCAGGTTTCTTCCCACACCCATATAGGGCAACCCGAGTTTTGCAAAGCCAAAATACTGCAATGCCGCCATAAACGTTTCAAAGCGCACGAGTTTATTTAGTAAGCCTTTTGCTTTCGCGTAAGCGCCATAACCCAGTAAAAGTTGTTTTTCTGTACTGAAATGACTCACCATTTGTTGAATCCATAAAGGGGAAGCGGGTTTACAGTCGGCATCTGTGAAGAGAAGGTGATTGTTTTTTGCTTTTTTGATGCCCAGTGTGAGGGCATATTTTTTATTAGCCCAAAAAGCTTCATTATTTTCTACATTGACGATTTTGATTCTTGAATCTTTCTTAGCAAAATGTTCAATCACATCAAGGGTGGTATCGACAGAAGCATCATTGACAAGGATTAATTCAAAATTTGGATAGTCCTGAGCAAGCCAAAGCGGAATATTATTTTTTAGATTTTCAGCTTCATTTTTTGAACAAACAATTACCGAAACCGGATTTTGACTTTGGAAAGTCGGTTGCGAAGGCTTAGCGAAGGCATACTTGGCAAAAACCGAATAAAAAAGACAGTTTACAACGACAACAATAGCAATAGCAATGAGTAGTGTTGAAAACATAAAAGAATAATAGAGGTGTTATGAGTGAACTTCTTCAGTGCAATTATCAAACTGGTCCGGGGCTTTGCCGCAAAAACTACAGTTTTCTCCATCTGTATTCAAAAACGGACTTTGGCTGGCGCATGTACCGGCAAATTTACCGTCTTTTTTTGCCCATAATTTGATGGCAATGCCTGCGATAGCAAGTCCTAAAAGCACGAGTGTGATTAAAAATAGTTTCATCTGTTTATATTTATTTGCTTTTAATAGGTCAGATGGAATGCCCTGTTAATCATATTGTTTGGTTTGCAAATTATGAATGGGCATTTCATGATTTTAACTTTACTGCAAAGATAGGAAAATGTTAAAAGAATTGTCGTTAATTGAAGTATAAAATATTTGCATTAAATGCTTATACCACATTCACCTCTGCCTCAATTTCAATGCCAAAACGTTCTAAAACGGTTGCTCTTATTTTTATTGAGAGTTCCAGAATTTCAGCTCCTGTAGCGTTTCCATAATTGACGAGTACCAAAGCTTGTTTTGCGTGAACGCCGGCATCATTAAAGCGTTTGCCTTTAAATCCTGCTTGCTCAATCAGCCATCCGGCGGGTATTTTGTATTCACTTTCTGAAACTTTGTAAAAAGGCGCTTCCGGAAATTGGGAAATAAATGATTCAAAAGCAGCTTTATCAATCACAGGGTTTTTAAAAAAACTGCCACTGTTGCCGAGTTCTTTGGGGTCTGGTAATTTTGATTGTCTAATGGCAATCACCGCTTTTGAAACATCTTGAATCGTGGGTTTTTCAATATTCATTTTCAATAACTCTTCCTGAATGGCGCCATAACCCACATTGATATTATGGTCTTTTTTAGTGAGTTTTAGTGTAACACTCGTGATGATGTAGTTGCCTTTTTCAGTGGTTTTAAACAGCGAACTGCGGTAACCAAATTGACACGCATCCAAATCAAATGTGTTCATTTCACCACTCTCAGTGTGCATCGTTTCACAGGAGAGAAAAACATCTTTGAGTTCGACGCCATAAGCGCCAATGTTTTGTATGGGTGTTGCACCTGTGTTTCCGGGAATAAGGGACAAGTTTTCAATTCCACCATAGTTATTTTCAAGACAATGCAAAACCAGTTGGTGCCAGTTTTCACCGGCCATCACTTTGAGGTGAACGAAGTTGTCATCTTCAAAATCAATAGAAATTCCTTTGAGATTGATGTGAATCACTAAAGTATCTATGTCTTTGGTGAGCAACATATTGCTACCCCCACCTAAAATAAATTTATCGGGAAAACGGGAGTCCTGAAGGATTTGGGTTAGTTCATCAAGTGTATTGACTTCCACAAAATATTTTGCGAAAGCGTTTACACCAAAAGTGTTGTATTGTTTTAGATTTTTATTTTCTACAATTTGTATCAACCTTTATAGTGTTCAAGGGCTACTTTTAAAATGTTTACGGCGCTTTGCAGGTCTTCTTTTTTAAGAACATAAGCGATGCGCACCTGGTTTTTTCCGGCGCCGGTGGTGGAGTAAAATCCGGCAGCTGGGGCGACCATAACGGTTTCGTTATTGTGTTCAAATTCTTCCAGCAACCAGCGGGCAAAATCATCGGCGTCTTTCACCGGTAATTCGGCAATGCAATAAAAGGCACCACCGGGGTTTGCTACTTTTACATTGGGGATTTTTCTAAGTTCAGAAACCAGCAAATCCCTGCGGTCTTTGTATTCAGAAATAACATCATCAAAGTAAGATTTTGGGGTTTCCAGAGCGGCTTCACTGGCAATTTGAGCAAATGTTGGCGGACTCAAGCGTGCTTGCGCAAATTTCATGGCTGTTGCCATAATTTCTTTGTTTTTTGAGACGATGCAACCAATGCGTGCACCACACATACTGTATCTTTTGGAAACAGAATCAATAACGATGGCGTTTTCGTCAATACCTGGAACAGCTAGAATTGAGTGATGTTGCAGGCCGTCATAAGCAAATTCCCTATATACTTCATCAGCGATTAAAAACAAATCGTGCTTTTTAACCAAAGCGGCAAGTTGATCAATTTCATTTTTGGTGTATAAATAACCAGTTGGATTGCCGGGATTACAAATGAGTATAGCTTTGGTTTTTGGCGAAATGAGTTTTTCAAATTCAGATATGGGAGGTAAGCCAAAATTGTTTTCTATAGAAGAAATTACAGGAATAACTTTCACTCCACTGGCGGTCGCAAAACCGTTATAATTTGCATAGAAAGGTTCTGGAATGATGATTTCATCATCGGCATCTGCTATGCTTCCCATTGCAAAAAGAAGTGCCTCCGAACCGCCTGTGGTAACTATGATGTTCTCTGAGGTTATATTTGGTTCAATGGTTTTATAATAAGTTGCCAATTTTTTTCTATAGCTTTCAAAACCGGCAGAGTGACTGTATGACAAGACAGAGATGTTGTTGTTTTTAATGGCATTTAAAGCAACTTCAGGAGTTTTAATATCGGGTTGGCCAATATTGAGATAATAAATTTTTCTACCTCTTTGTTGCGCTAAGTCTGCATAAGGAACTAATTTTCTTATGGGCGACTCTGGCATTAACTTTCCTTTATTAGAAATATGTGGCATTTTGTTGTAATTTTAGCTTACAAAGTTGCAAAATATAATTAAGAATTCATCAAAGAATTCCTTAAGATTGCTTTAAATTAAAACCAAATAATTAAAATTTTGACCACTTGAATAGTAAGATTAAACAATTCCTTTTGTTACTTTTTCTTCTAAATGGCACGATGCTTTGGAGTCAGGGAAATTTTCAGTTTTCTAAAAATAAAGTAAGCGATAAAGTGAATTTTAAACTCATCAATAACTTGATATTAGTACCCGTAAAAGTGAACAATGTTCCTTTAACTTTTTTACTGGATACAGGTGCTTCTTCAACGGTTATTTTTAGTTTTGAGGACACAGATTCCATTGAATTATTCAACTATCAAGTTATCAAATTAAGAGGTTTGGGAAAAGGTGAACCGGTTGATGCACTCAAATCTGATGGTAACACCATTCAAATTGGCAAAGCAACAAGTATAAATCAAACTATTTATGTTGTATTTGACGGGGCGTTGAGCTTTTCTTCACGTTTGGGCTATCCGGTTCATGGCATTATTGGCGCCGATTTTTTAAAAGATTTTGTAGTTGAAATTAATAATTCAAGAGAACGAATGCGTTTTACTTTACCAGAAGATTTTAATAAAAAAAGCTGCCGTAACTGTGTTGAGAAAGACCTCATTATACACAAAAACAAACCATACCTAGCCGCTCAATTTATAGAAAATGATACCTTAAAAAATGTCAATTTGTTAATTGACTCGGGTTCTGGAGATGGATTGTGGTTGTTTGAAAACAGCAAGAAGGGAATTCGTGTTCCCGAGGATGCATTTGAGGATTATCTGGGTTTGGGAATCAACGGAAATATTTATGGAAAGCGCTCAAAAGTAGATAGGTTTATTTTGGGAAACTATTCATTAGATAATGTGAATACTTCTTATCCTGATATTGAATTCTTAGATTTTATAGAAGATTTAGGCAATAGGAACGGTAGCTTTGGCGGTGAAATATTAAAGCGCTTCAACTGGACTATTGATTATAAAAACGCGCTTTTAACATTAAAGAAAAACAGTTATTTTAAGGATCCTTTTCATTACAATATGAGCGGACTCACGCTGCAACACGGTGGTTTTGCACTTGTACAAGAGCGAAGTGGAGTAGGCCCTGATGCTTATGGTATAAATCAAAATGAAACATTCAATGTGTTTAATCTAAATCTGAGTACCCGAGTAGCATTGCAGCTCAAGCAACTTTTTGAAGTCATTGAAGTAAGAGAAAATTCACCGGCATTTTTGGCGGGTGTTCGGGTGGGAGATGAAATACTGGAAGTAAACAGAAAACCTGCTTATCAATATACACTTAATGAAATCAATCAATTGTTTTACAATAAAGAGGGTAAATTAATTCGGATGAAAATTTTAAGAAATGGTGTTGAACAACAAATAAGGTTTGAGTTGAAAGATATCCAATAAAAAAGCCCCCTTTGTAAAAGAGGACTTAACTTTAAATAATTTAAGTATTTTTTTACCCTTTAACGTTACCTCTAATGTTTAAAGTAACAATGGGTTCATCTGCGTTTGAATACACACTAATTGCACGTCTTATGGGACCAACACGATTGGTGTCATATATTACTTCAATGCTGTCTGAAGCTCCTGGCATTATGGGACCGGCTGGTTTTTTAGGAATGGTACACCCACAAGTTGACTTGATATCCTCTATCACTAGTGGTGCATCACCCGTGTTTGTTAATTTAAATACTCTCACACCATCGGCCCCTTTCTCAATTTCACCATAATCAATAGTGGTTTCTTCAAAAGTTATTTTTGCCGTTTGAGCTTGTGTAACAAAACCAATAAGTCCTACAAACAATATTAATACAATTTTTTTCATAATTTCTAAGTTTTAAGTTGCTAATGTAATTACTTTTTAAACTTCAAGCAAATTAAGTTATTCACTTTTATAATCTTGAAGTTATAACTACTTTTGCATTCTATTTCAAAAATCAGACCAAAAAATGAGCATCTCTTCAAATTTTGACGCAAAGGCCGTTGAGGATAAGTGGTATGGCTACTGGATGAAAAACAATTATTTTCACTCGGTGCCTAATGAGAAAACGCCCTATACCATTGTCATTCCGCCACCCAATGTTACCGGAGTATTGCACATGGGCCATATGTTGAACAATACCATTCAGGATGTACTGATACGAAGAGCTCGTTTGCAGGGTTTTAATGCTTGCTGGGTTCCCGGTACAGACCACGCATCCATTGCTACAGAAGCTAAAGTCGTGGCAAAATTAAAAGAAGAAGGCATCAATAAGGCTGATTTAACCCGAGAGGAATTTTTAAAACATGCCTGGGAATGGACAGACAAACACGGCGGAATCATTCTTGAACAACTTAAAAAATTAGGTTGCTCATGTGACTGGGATCGTACTAAGTTTACACTCGATGACGATATGTCAGCATCTGTAATAAAATCCTTTGTTGACTTGTATAACAAAGGTTTGATTTATCGCGGTTTCAGAATGGTAAACTGGGATCCTGAAGCTCAAACCACCCTTTCTGACGAAGAAGTAATTTTTGAAGAACAACAAGGGAAATTATACTTTGTAAAATATACTATTGAAGGAAGTGAAGATTCGCTTACTATTGCTACCACCCGCCCTGAAACCATTCTAGGAGATACAGCCATCTGTATCAACCCAAATGATGAGCGATTCACTCATCTCAAAGGAAAAAAAGCAATTGTTCCCATTGCAAACCGCGTGATTCCAATTATTGAAGACGAGTATGTTGATATGGAGTTTGGAACCGGCTGTTTAAAAGTGACACCGGCTCACGATGAAAATGATAAAAATTTGGGAGACAAGCACAATCTGGAAATCATCGATATCTTAAACCCAAACGGAACTTTGAACTCGTTTGGCTTGCATTATGAAGGAAAAGACCGCTTTGAGGTTAGAAAGCAAATCGTCAAAGAGCTCGAGGAAAAAGGTCACATTTTGAAAATTGAGGATTATCTTAATAAAGTAGGAACCAGTGAGCGCACCAAGGCTGTAATTGAACCTCGCCTTAGTGATCAGTGGTTTTTGAATATGGAAGAGTTGGTAAAACCGGCAATCAAAGCTGTACTTGAAACCGAAGAAGTCAAACTTTTCCCTAAAAAGTTTGATAATACCTACCGCCATTGGATGGAAAATATAAGAGATTGGAATATCTCACGTCAATTATGGTGGGGACAGCAAATTCCTGCGTATTATTATGGTGATGGGATAGACGATTTTGTAGTGGCCGCCACTAAGGAAGAAGCCCTTTTGCTTGCGCGAAATAAATCCGGGAATGAAAACCTTTCTGAAAATGAGCTCAAACAAGACCCTGATGCCCTTGATACCTGGTTTTCATCCTGGTTATGGCCTATGAGTGTTTTTGGAGGGATTCTTGACCCTGAAAATGAAGAATTTAAATACTATTATCCCACAAATGATTTGGTTACCGGGCCTGATATTTTATTTTTCTGGGTTGCCAGAATGATTATCGCCGGCTATGAATACACAGGAAAGCGACCTTTTGAAAATGTCTATTTGACAGGCCTCGTAAGAGACAAGCAACGCCGCAAAATGTCAAAATCACTGGGTAATTCGCCGGATGCATTAGGACTCATAAAACAATATGGAGCAGACGGTGTGCGAGTTGGCCTCCTTTTAAGCGCCTCTGCAGGGAACGACTTGCTTTTTGATGAACAACTGTGTAGTCAGGGAAAAGGCTTTGCAAACAAAATTTGGAATGCCTTCAGGCTTGTTGAAGGTTGGGATGTAGCAGAAATCCCGCAACCCGATTATGCAGAAAAAGCGCTTGAATGGTACAATGCCAAGTTGCAAAATACACTTATTGAAATTGAAGATCACTTCAGTAAATACAGAATTAGTGATGCATTGATGGCAACATATAAACTGGTGTGGGATGATTTCTGTTCCTGGTTGCTGGAAATGGTTAAACCTGCTTATGGCCAACCCATTGATAAAAAGACCTTTGATGCTGTGATTGATGCTTTGGAAAATAACCTGCGCTTGTTGCACCCTTTTATGCCCTTTTTAACCGAAGAAATCTGGCAAAACATTGCAGAAAGAAGCCCTGAAGAAGCACTAATTATTAATCACTGGCCAAAAGCGACATCTTTTGAAACTTCCTTGATTTCAGAATTTGAGATTGCTACTGAAGTGGTTTCAGGCATAAGAACGATTCGAAAGGAGAAAAATATTTCATTCAAAGACACAATTGATCTTTCAGTGATGAATGCTGAAGGTTTTACTCAGAACCTTGATTCCATCATTGTAAAGCTTGGAAATATTTCAACGTTATCTTATGTTAATGATAAAGTAGCCGGAGCTTTGAGTTTTAGAGTGAAATCAAATGAATATTTTATTCCTGTGGCTGGCGCTATTAATGTGGAAGAAGAAATTGAAAAGTTGGAAGCCGAACTCAAATACACCCAAGGATTTTTAAAATCGGTTCAAGGAAAGTTAGCAAACGAGCGTTTTGTAAACAATGCACCTGAGGCGGTTATCACTTCTGAAAGAAAAAAAGAAGCCGATGCGCTTGCAAAAATAAATACCTTAAAGGAGAGTATTGACGGACTTAAATAAAAAATGCCCGAAGTTTTCGAGCATTTTTTATCCGAATCAGAGGGGTCTTAGCGCACCACAAATTTTATTTTTTGATTTCCATTTTCGTTTGAAATGGAGAGGATATACAAGCCGCTACTCAGATTGATGGGAATAGTAGTTCTGTTTTCAAGTGTTTTTGTTTCTTCAAAAATCAGTTTTCCGGTGAGGTCAACGATTTGAAGTTCGGCATATTCCAAAGAACCCAGCAAGACAAGTTGGTCATTGATGGGATTGTTTTCAAGTTTTATAGTTTGGGCATTAAAGTTATCAATAGATAAGGGGTCTAAAAAGATCTCATCTCTAGCAAAATCAACATTTTCCTGAGTTAGTGTTATATGAGGTTCATTACTATCTGGAATGTAAAGGGCTTCAAAAACATCTATATCACTTTCGATTACAGGGGCATACCAGTTGTTTGTAGTGGTTATTGCCAGCGAACTCAATGTGGGTATAAAATCAAATGCATCAATGTTGAGGTTGTCCAAAAATTCAAGTAAAATAGGATTGTTGCCTGCACCAGCTGCCAAACCGGCAATATCAAACTGCCCGCCGGGGGCACTGTCGAGTCCTGCAGAAGAAGCCGGTGACATAGCAAAGGCTTCACTTTCGTCAACAGTTATCCAGACTACAATTTGAATTTGACTTCTTATTCTGCTAACTCTTATGGTTTGTGAAGCAGGGGGTGTAAAATACAATTCGATGAGAGCACGTGTGCTTCCTCCGGGTCCATCGGGATAAAACTCCCAGTCAATCACGTTCATACCCGGAGTGCCGGTAGTCTCGCTAGAGCCGCTTCCGTTTGAGATTGCTATATTTCTGGTTTCTTGAGGGTAACCCAAGGCATCGAGTTCGTTTTGAAAGTCGGTTCTAAAGTTAGGAGCACCGGTGGGCAAAACGATTGTAGGGTCAAACTCTACCGGGTCACCGGGTAATAAATGCCCATCCAGATGGTCTAATAGCATTTGGCGAGCCGCAGGATTGCGTAAAAATCCGTTCACCAAATCCTGAAAAGCCACATCACCCACGGGACCAAAAGCGATGTAGTTTAACAAATGCTGAAAACCAATTGGCACATTTGCTCCCAAATGAGGTGCGTCAAAAGATAACCAAAGACGGGTATCGTGCTCCAGACTGTTCTGTTCCATATAAGTAAGGGCATATCTCGATATGAGTCCGCCCATACTGGGGCCAATTATTACCAATTCTTCATCACCCACTTTTTGAGCGTTAATTTGGTTGATAAGTTCAACCAGGATAAAAGCATTTCGTTGAATAAAATCTGCACCGCCATCAATAATTTCACTTCCGTTTCTGGTGTAAACAGGAAAGTTTAAAATCACCACATCATAGCCCAAATCTCTGGCTTCATCTGCCAGGTTTTCTGTGCCGTTGTTAAAGTTCATTAAATCATAAACGGCGGTGATGTCACGTGTGTCGCCCGGGTCAAAACCGTCTATGATAATAATGGGTTTGTCAAGGATTCCATCAACATTATCAACAAAGATTTGAAATTCTCCAGTCCCGGTGTAGGCCTGACTTTCGCCAAAACCTTGATAAGGAATTGTAGATTCAATGGGTTGAATTGCACCGGAATTTCGTGCGTTGTAATCTGCTGTGCTTTTGGAAATATTGATGGAAGAATACAATAGCAATTCTTCATTGTTTTCCAAAGTGATTTTGAATGTAATGGGTTTGTCGCCTTCAGAATTGAAATGAACAGTTTTTGATTGATTGGGGGAGATATTTTCAAATCCATTATTGTTAAAATCGACTAGAATGTTTTGGATTTGGAAGTTTGTTGTGTTGAAAATTAATGATTCAGGAAAGCTGAATGTAACACTAAGTCCTTTGTGGTTTTCAACCAAAGGTGCAGCTAAATGAACTTTATAACTATCAAAATGATGTCCCTGCAACGGTTGGTTTAAATGAAGATTACCTTCTGTATTGACAGTTATATAACCTTCATCAAAAGCAGAAGTATTTATTTTTTGTATTTCTGAAATTACAATACTTACAGGTACTTGATTGTTTAAAAATGCCTGTTTCTTAATTTCTTGTAAGTAGTTGTAGTCAGGAAATCTATTCAAATAATCTGCTCTGGAGAGTTCAGAAAGTGCTTGAGCCATTTTGTTTCCGGTGACAAAAGTGTTATCAGAAGTTAAATCTGCTATTGGATACACACGGTTATACAATATACCTGAGGTGACTAGTGATTTGTCGAGAGAATTGAAAAAATCTGATTGAAAATGTTGAGCTGAAGTAAAAAGTGGGAATAGAAGAACAATTAAAAAGTAAAGCTTTTTCATAAGTTGAATTTTTTAGATACCCGAATATAAGGATATTAAATCAAATTTGAATTCATTTAAAATAAAAATGTCTGACTTTAAAAGCCAGACATTAGTTTTGGTGTAAAATGTTTTAATTAGAAAGAGACTGCAAGATTCATGGAGAATCCTGTATTTTCAGGAACAAGTCTGCAAACTCCACCTACACAAATCAAACCGCCACGTTGACGGCCATAGTTTAAAGCAAGCCTCGTTCTGCCTTTGGTGTAGCTCCCTCCAACATTGTAGTAGTGAATTTCATCCTCACCTCCATAATTCCACGAGTCTGTTACATAAACTCCTAAACGTGGGGAGAAGTTGTATTCAAGCAAAGTTGCAGCCCAATTTTTTCGGTCATCATCTGTCCATAAATGTTGTAATTCAAAGCGCAGCGCTTTTCCACCACCTAGGCGGTAAGTATGTTCAAGAACTGCGATATTTGAAAGTATATCATCAATTGCAAGCGGGCTACCATCTGTTATTCCTTTGTCAATTATGACATTGTTGTATGTGTAAATTCCACTTAGATTTTCAGTCCATCTTTTTCTTATTTCGGTAGAAAACTCTCTGAAGTATCGATCACCATCCATACCAATAAACTCTGATTTATATCCATTGTTTTCCACATCAAATTCTGCATCAAGTCCAGCCCAATAGGCAAAATTCACACTAATTTTTGTGCCATATTTTCCGCCAAGTGGCGTGTCTTTTTCAAAAGTGTAAAACCCGTCAATTTGTGCCCCCATTTCACCGGATTGGGTTTGTGTTTCTGTTATAAGCAAACGAGCCTGGGGGTTGTAAACATAGATGTTTGTTAATTGATAATCGTGTTGTTTTGTAAGTCCGGGAACATAATTAATCAATTCCTGATTAAATTCATTTCCTTCAGCAAACCGGTCTGCATAAAAACTAAAGTTTTCAATACGTCTTAAAGCAGCATTAATGCCAAGTCCCCTTTGAGAGTAGCCTAAATTTAATAAAATTGCCGAACCTTTATAAAGTTCATCATTGTTTGTGATGACTCCTTCATTAACCAAAACATCCGGTTCTTTATGGATGGCTTCAAAGCCTGCTGTAAAACTTTTGTATAACAAGTCAATTCTTCCTGAATAAGCATTGACTGCAGAGGGTAAATTTAAACTACCAAGATTATCCTGATATCTGCCAACATAGCTTCCTCCTAGGTCTAAAAATAAATCATCAACTTGCAGGACTTGGCCTAAATCTAAAATGGCATCAACTCCTTGTGTTACTCCAGCTGAGGTTTCAAAACCGTTGCGCTGTTCACCATAAACACCTATTAAATGCAGGTAATCTGTGGGCGAAAATTTAACTCTCACACCTTTTAGAGCATTGTTCAAACCCAATTGCCTGTCTTCCCAGAATCTCATAATCAAACCACTTCCAAACTGTTCATAAAGGTATCCTGCGGTGATATCAAGAGATTCATGTTTGAAATTCAGATAGTAAGTGCCAATACCATTTCCTTCAAGATTTGGTGCATAACCCAATAAAGGTACAGGCAAATATGATTCATATTGAACACCGGCAGTAAATTTTCCTAAATTATAGTTTAAAGTAAGATAATTGTTTGCACGAAAACGCTCCTGGGGTGCAAGAATATTTAAGCCTTCATCATCCTGAAGCCATTGTGAATTTGATTCAAATCCACCAAAAAAATTTCCGGAATCTTGAGATAGTAAAGCGTAAGAGGTGAATATGCAAAAAATTGCAAGCATGAATTTTTTCATAGTAAGTCTTTTAGTTGGTTTGCTTGGGAATTATTTGGAGTTTTTTACGACTTTATCATACAATTCATCTTCTGCACCTGGAGTATATCCTGAATGTCTGTAAAGAATTTTATTATTTTTAACAACCATCGTTAATGGAACTGTCGCAGCACCAAGCACTCTTCTTAGGTCATTGTTAGTATCTAGCAAAAATTCATAATCCCAACTCTTTCCATTAATCATAGGCCTCACCCTTCTTACGCTTCTGGCATCATCAACAGAAATAGCATAAAGTTTTACATTTGTCTCATCTTTCCACTGTTCCCATACTTCACTAATAGCGTCGAGTTCATTTATGCAAGGAACACACCAGGTTGCCCAAAGAGAGACGATTACAATTTGATCGTTTTTTGAAATATCCCGGATGTTTACGTCTGTTCCGTCAAGATTTTTTAAGGTCATATCGGGTAGCTCGTTTTGAGCAAAAGAATTTAGAAAAAAGAAGATTACAAAAAGGGAAAATAGAACTTTCATAATTTTCATATTGTTTAAAATTGAAGGACAATATTAACAATATAAAATTTAAAATTTAAATAAAATCATCTTTTATTTAGTATTAAAACCAATATTTTCAAAATAATCGATGTTAAATTTTCTTTAAATATTTTATAAAATAGTATATTTGTGGATTGTAATCTAATAAAAATCACCTAAAAACTAACAATCATGTTAAAAAAATTATTTTTACCTGTGGCATTATTTTTTGTGGCTTTTCCCCTTTTTAGCCAAACAATAGTTAGCACAGATCCCGAAAACAGAAAAGCAATTTTAGAGGAATTCACAGGAATTAACTGTGTTTTTTGTCCTCAAGGTCATGCAATTGCAAATGCTATCAAAGCCAACAATCCTGATGACTTTTTTGTCATAAATATTCATCAAGGCGGGTTTGCAAACCCAGGAGCAGGTCAACCAGATTTTAGAACACCATTTGGAAATGCAATTGTTAATCAATCATATTCTGGTGGTGGTTTTGGTTATCCTTCCGGTACAGTAAACCGTCAAAATTTTCCCGGAAGAGAAATGACTGCGCCGGGAACGACTGCAATGGGTAGAAACTTTTGGACAGTTTCTTCAAATGAGACAATCGCTCAAACATCTTATGTAAATGTGGGTGTCGAGGCAGAAATTGACATTAATACCCGAGAATTAACAGTTCACGTTGAAGCATACTATACCGGTAATAGTCCTCAAGCAACTAACAAGCTAAATGTTGCCTTATTGCAGAACAATACATTAGGACCACAAACAGGTGGAAACATGGGAAATAATTATGTTCACATGCACAGACTAGTCCATTTGCTAACGGGACAGTGGGGTGTTGATATCAATACGACCACAGCAGGTAGTTTTGTAGATGAAACTTTTACCTATACCATTCCTGCTGATTACAATGGAGTTCCTGTTGATTTTTTTGAAGCAGAGTTAGAGCTTGTAGTTTTTATCACAGAAACTCAGCAAAATATTGCAAGTGGGAATGGAGCTTTCTCAACTTACACAGGCTTAGCAAATGCTAATGATATCAGAATAAGCGAGATTAGTGAAATCATGAATCAATGTTCTGATGTTATTACTCCAACTATTAAAGTTCAAAACATAGGTACAAATAATGCAACTTCGCTCACAATAGAATATGCTGTAAATGGAGGACCGGTTCAAACTTATGAGTGGACAGGCCAGCTTAATTCTGTCTCGTCTCAAACAATTGAATTACCTGAAATTCAATATGACTTACAAGCAAATAATACTTTAGTTGTTACACTAGAAAATGATGATGACAATTCAAATAATGAAATGACATTCGATTTTGACGAAGCAGTTGAAAGTGATTATGAATTGGACTTAACCATTCAAACTGATAACTGGGGTAGTGAAGTGAGATGGAATATTAAAAATGCAGCAGGACAAACTCTTTATCAAGGAGGTCCCTATGGCAATAATCAAACTATTAATGTAGAGATTGAACTCCAAAATGATTGTTTTACTTTCAACCTCATCGATACTTTTGGAGATGGTGGTGGACCAGTATCTCTTGTTGATTCAGATGGGTTAATTATTTATTCAACGTCTGGTAATTATGGCTCAGGAGAGTCTGAAAATTTTTCAGTTGCTAATAGTCCACTTTCGCTTAACGAAAATGATGAAATGGCTGTGTTAATTTACCCAAATCCAACCAGCGGAATTCTTACCGTTCAAACCAAAAATACTTTGAACATCACTATATTTGATCTAACCGGCAAGCAAGTCTTTAACACAACTGATGTTTCAAATGGAAATCAAATTGATTTGAGTGCTCTTCAAACAGGCCTATACCTTGTTAAACTTAATGATGGCATCAATGAATCAACTCAAAAATTAATTATTAAATAAATTTCCCAGGGAGGTCTTTCAGGCCTCCCTTTTTTAAAATCACTATTATGAAAAAGATATCTTTATTACTTGTATTTTTATTTTTAACTACATTTTCATTTTCTCAATTTAATGTAACTGACTATGATGATGTACCCATTTTAGACGGAGATCTTCGTGCATTTAACTCTACAGTAGAATCTAATGCAACACTCTATTTCTGGATAAATAATGAATCGCAAACAGATGATATATTTGTAAGAATTAAATTAGAGTCTATCACAAATGGTGATGGAACTGCTTATCAATTTTGCTTTGCTACACTTTGTATTTTTGATGTACAAGAAGGAGAAACCTATCCTGTATCAGGAGGACCGGTAACCATTCCTGCCGGAGGTACAAATGCTGAATTTGATAAATTTTTTAATGAAAATGAGGGAGATGGGAGTAATTACCCTATGGATTTTGTTTGGAAATTTTTCCAGGTAGATGGAGATGATAATGAAATTGGTGAATCAATAACTTTTACATACCGTTTTGATCCAAACTTGAGTGTTTCAGACTATGAAAACAATCTTGGTGTAACTTTACTTAATACTATTTCATCTGATTTTCTCAAGATTAAATCTCTAAACAGCTTAAATTTTGAAATACTTTCTTTAAATGGTCAGATAATTAACAGTGGACAATTAGAGTCTGGATTGAATATGATCGCTACTTCAAACTTAAACAGCGGTCTTTATTTTATCAGATTTTTAGAAGGTAGCAACACAACAACTTTTAAGTTTGTTGTTAAATAAATTTAGAATTTAAAACAATGAAATTTATATTTAAGGGATTTTTAGTAGCACTATTTTCATTGCTTATTGTTGCCTGCAGCGCAGATTATCTTGGAAATAAAGCAAACACGCTTTCTTTAATCACTATTAAGGCAAATGTTGAAAATACAATAATAGGGATTGATCAAACATTAGAGTTTACTGTTGAAGGTGACGATGGTGAGGATTATACTTCTCAAAGCATCATTTCAGTTAATGGAGTACCCATTGAAGGAAATTCATTTTCATTTGAAGAAAGTGGTGAATATGTATTTACTGCAACTTATTTGGAATTTAACAGCAATCCTCTCTTGTTTAATGTTGTCTCCGAAAGATTTCTTACAGTTGACAAATCAAAAGCACTCCGCAATCAAACTATCAATTTTAAACTGTTAAACCCTGATGGTACCGATGCCACCGATGAAGCTGAATTTTATGTTGACGGTACTCTCATTGAAGGCACTAGCTTTACGAGTGATATAGCAGGTGTTTATAGTGTTTATGCAGTTTATGATAACGGTTTAAGCCAAACAGACGAATCTACCTTTGAGGTATTCATACCAAAACGAAAAATTGTTTATGAAGATTATACTGGTGCATGGTGCGGCTGGTGTGTGAGAGTAACAAATGCCGTTAGATTACTTAAGGAACAATCTGATGATGTAGTTGTCCTTGCAATTCATAACAATGATGTTATGGCTTTTCCGGGCGAAAGCCAATTAGCAGATCAGTTTGGAGTGTCTGGTTATCCCGCTGCAAAAATAAATAGAACGCTAACAGCTCCAAATCCTGAAGACGGACCTTCATCTATCGATTTAGCTTTGACACATGCCGGAGAAGATACAGACTTGAGCATAGCAGTTAACACCACTTTGAATGGAGACAATCTAAATGTAGAGGTGAAGTTAATTTCAGAAAATGCAATACCTGCATCAAACAAACTTGTTGTTTATATCTATCAAAACGGACTGATTTTTCCTCAAACAAATTATTATGTCAACACCCCGGGAAGTCCATATTATCAGATGGGCAATCCCATTCCGGATTTTGTTCACGATGATGTTTTGGAAGCTTCATTAACTACAAATGTTTTAGGAGAATCCATCCCATCAACAAATGCTTTTGAAGTCTATTCCAGAACTTTTTCTGCTATAAACCTTTCACAATTTGCTTATACAGAATCACCCAATACATATGACCCTACTCGTTTTGGAGTTGCTGTTTATGTAGTTGATGAAAACAACAACGCATTAAATGCCCAGCACGTTAAAGCCGGACAAAGTGTGAATTTTGAATAAATACACCTAATAAATAAATCAAAACAAAAAACGCCTTGTGAAAACAAGGCGTTTTTTTATCTAAAGTCTGCAGTCTAATATTTAGAATCTATTTTCTACTTCTCACCCAGAAACGGATAGCGATAATCCACAGGTGTTACAAAGGTTTCTTTCACCATTCTTGGTGACACCCATCTGAGTAAGTTAAGCTTGGAACCTGCTTTGTCATTGGTTCCTGAAGCGCGTGCTCCACCAAAAGGCTGCTGCCCAACAACTGCTCCTGTAGGCTTGTCGTTAATGTAGAAATTACCTGCAGCGTTTTCAAGAATATCGACAGCGGTTTCCAATGCATAACGGTCTTCACTAAATACAGCCCCTGTGAGCGCATATTCTGAAGTTTCATCAACAAGGCGAAGTGTTTCTTCCCATTT
>DAINOA010000008.1:0-35219 GCA_036735625.1 Planktosalinus sp.
GCAGAATGGGCTGCCCAATGGCGGCAATACTAGGTTTCCAGCAACGCTTGTTTTCTAAATTTAGAATCACTACAAATGGCGGACAATGCATCTCTTGCGGTAACTGTTCTACGTATTGCGAAATGGGAATCGATGTGCGCGCCTATGCTCAAAAAGGCGAAAATATCGTACGATCCAGCTGTGTGGGTTGTGGCATTTGTGCAGCAGTGTGCCCACGTGGTGTCTTAAAACTGGAAAACGACAGTATGAAAGGCAGAATCAATCCCAATGAAATTCTGCTTGGAAATGATGTGGATTTGATGAAGTTGGTGAATGAGAGATAGAATAAGTTGACAACTAAAAACAAATAAGAGTTTAATTTGTCTATTCATTTCTATTTATTAAAAATCAATAAAATAACCTATTTTAGTGCTCATTATGAACAGACGCACTAAAATCATCCTTACGCTGTTACTCATTGCTCAAATGATTGGGCTTCGGGTGCTCTCTTATTTTCCTGAGTTTGTAGAAAAGTATTACAGCCTGGGAGTGTTTCCTGTGATTTCTAAAATTTTCAGACACCTCTTTGGGTGGATTCCGTTTTCTGTGGGTGATGTGTTTTACAGTGGGTTGATTATTTTGGGGGTTCGCTGGATTTATCTCAATCTCAAACGCATCAAGTCAAAGCCGCTAGGTTTTTTTCTCGACATCACGGCGACTCTATCTATTGCCTACTTTTTATTTAATATGCTTTGGGGTTTTAACTACTACAGGGTTCCTTTACATCAAACACTGGGGGTTGAACGTGAATACACTACTGAACAACTCACCTCTTTTACACAAGATTTAATTCAAAAAGCCAATCAGCTTCATCGTGACCTGGGATATAAAGATTCGGTTAAAGTTGAAATACCCTATACTCACAAAGAAATTTTTAACCGCTCTACAAATGGTTATGACAATCTAAGTGAAACGTTTCCCAGCTTTTCCTATCATCCCAAAAGCATAAAACCCTCTGCCTGGAGTCTTGGCCTCAGTTATATGGGTTACAGTGGTTATTACAACCCTTTTACTGCAGAAGCTCAGGTTAATGACATGATTTTAGGCCATCGTTTCACGGTAGTTAGCTGTCACGAGGAAGCACATCAATTGGGCTATGCCGCAGAAAATGAAGCCAATTTTCTGGCATATCTTGCAACCACTCATAATGACGATTTGTATTTTCAGTATGCCGGAACCATTTTTGCTTTGCGGTATTGCGTCAATGAACTTGCCAGAAGAGACATGGATTTGTATGACCAAATTATAGATACCGTAAATTTCGGCATCCTTGAAAGCTACCGTGAGGTGCGCGAATTTTGGCAAAGCTATGAAGGTCCTCTGGAATTCATTTCCAAAACCTTTTTCGACAGTTTCCTAAAAGCCAACAATCAGGAAAAAGGAATTAAAAGCTATAGCTATATGGTTGCACTTCTTGTAAACTACCATCAAGAAAAACCACTTTAAAACTCATACTCTCTTAAATTGCTGTTAAAAAGTAGTATGAATCTCTTAATATGAGATGTGTTTTTTATTTTTAGAGATTCAATTTATTTAATTTAAAACACCAATGAAAAAAAAGTTACTCCTTTTCCCCTTATTCTTTTTTATTCTTTACGCCTCGGCACAAGACTATTTTCCAAAGAATGATGGCGTAAGCCACACCAACCAAAACTTTACAGCCTTTACAAACGCCACCATCTATGTCACCCCTACTCAAAAAATTGAAAAGGGAACCTTATTAATTCAGGACGGAAAAGTGATTCAGGCGGGAACTTCTGTAAATCTGCCCCAAAACACCGTGACTATCAACCTTGACGGAAAACACATTTATCCCTCTTTTGTGGATCCTTACAGTGATTTTGGTATTGAAAAGCCCAAAGGTTCTGCCCGCGGCGGACGCTCACCACAATATGACGCCACCAGAAGTGGCTACTACTGGAATGACCACATCATGACTGATGTCAACGCTATCGACAAGTTCAAATTTGACAGTAGTAAGGCAAAAGAACTGGTTGAAAATGGATTTGGTACGGTTGCTACACATCACCAGGATGGAGTCGCTCGTGGCACAGGAATGGTTGTCACCTTAAATACAAACGGGAACGATAGCCGCCGCATCCTTCAGGAAAAGGCAACGCAACATTATTCATTTACACGCAGTGTTGAAAAAGCGCAGTCTTATCCCAGTTCGATAATGGGCACAACTGCCCTGCTTCGCCAAATGTATCACGATGCCGCCTGGTATGAAAAAGAAAATGCCACTACAAAAGACCTGGCACTTGAAGCCCTTATTGCCAATAAAAACTTGCCCTCCATATTTGAAGCCAAAGACAAACTCAACAACCTGAGAGCAGACAAAGTGGGTAATCAATTCAATATTCAGTACATTATTGTGGGAAGCGGCTATGAATATGAAAACATCAATGACACCAAGGCCACCAACGCGACCTTTATCATTCCGCTTAATTTCCCTGATGCTTATGATGTTTCAAATCCTTATCAGGCAGAGTATGTCTCTTTACTTGATATGCGACGCTGGAATCAAGCGCCTTCTAATCCAAAGGTGCTGGCAGAAAACGGTGTGCCTTTTGCTTTTACCACACACGATTTAAAATCGCCAAAAGAACTGATGGCAAAAATTCAAAAAGCAATAGAATATGGTTTAACGCCGGAAAAAGCACTGGAAGCCCTCACTACCATTCCGGCACAAATTGTGAGAAACAACCGCATAGGTAACCTCAACAAAGGTTCTGAAGCAAATTTCATCATCACTTCAGGCCCCATTTTTGAGAAGGAAACCACCTTTTATGAAAACTGGGTGCAGGGTGACAAGCACGTCATTAATGATAAAACCCAAAAAGACATTAGGGGTAATTACAACCTGATGGTAGCCGGGACTAGTTATGAGATGACCATTTCGGGCGAACCCGGTAAACCGAAATCAGAAATAAAACAAGACACGCTTTCGCTGAAAAGCAACCTCTCCTATACTAAAAACTGGATTGAACTCTCCTTGACCAAAGAGGAAGAAACCTACAGAATGACCGGTATAGTAAGCAATCTAACCGATGTCTTAACCGGAAGGTTGATATTGCCAAATGGTACCGAATCCACTTTCAGAGCAACCAGAACCGGTGATGCTGAAGAAAAAGAAGAGAAAGAAGAAGTAACTGAAAAATCAACTCCGGAAGTTGTGCCGGTAAGCTTTCCAAATATGGCCTTTGGAAATGAACGCTTGCCTCAACCCAAAGATATGCTTTTTAGAAATGCCACGGTTTGGACAAATGAAGCTTCGGGCATTCTTGAAAACACAGATGTACTCATTAGAAATGGAAAAATTGCCCGTGTGGGAACCAACCTTGCTCCCGGCGGAGCGCAAGTTATTGATGCCACAGGTAAACACCTCACCGCGGGTATCATTGATGAACACTCACATCTTGCCCTGTCTTCAGTTAATGAAATGGGTCATAACAGCACCGCCGAAGTAAAAATGGAAGACGTGATTGACCCCGACGATATTGGCGTTTACAGAGCCCTTGCCGGCGGAGTAACATCAGCACAATTGCTTCACGGCTCTGCAAATCCCATTGGCGGACGCTCAGCCATTGTCAAATTCAAATGGGGCGAAAGTGCCGAAGGAATGAAGTTCAAAGACGCCCCTTCTTTTATCAAGTTCGCTCTCGGCGAAAATGTAAAGCAATCCAACTGGGGCGCTGTGGAAACCGTGCGCTTTCCGCAATCAAGGATGGGTGTGGAACAGGTTTACATGGATTACTTTAACAGAGCCAAAGAATATGAAGCTCAAAAGAAAAGCGGAGCGCCCTTTCGCCACGACGAAGAAATGGAAACGCTTTTAGAAATTATGAACAGTGAGCGCTTTATAAGCTGTCACTCTTATGTGCAAAGCGAAATTAATATGCTGATGAAAGTGGCAGAACAATTTGATTTTAAAATCAACACTTTTACTCACATTCTTGAAGGCTACAAAGTAGCTGATAAAATGAAAGAACACGGTGTGACGGGTGTTTCTACCTTTAGTGACTGGTGGGCTTTTAAATTTGAAGTAAATGACGCCATTCCTTACAATGCCGCCATTATGCACGACGTGGGACTCACCGTAGGGCTCAACAGTGATGATGGGGAGTTGATAAGAAGACTTAACCAGGAAGCGGCCAAAGCAATGAAATATGGCAATGTGTCTGAGGAAGAAGCTTGGAAAATGGTCACTTTGAATCCGGCAAAAATGTTGCGCATTGATAATCGTGTGGGAAGTATCAAAGAAGGAAAAGAAGCCGATGTGGTTTTATGGAGCGACAATCCATTGTCCATGTATGCCAAAGCAGAAAAAACAGTGATTGACGGAGCCGTTTATTTTGATTTGGAAGATGACCTTAGGAAAAGAAATAACATAAGGGAGGAACGCAATAAACTCATCACGATGATGCTCAATGAAAAAAATGGAGGTGCCCGCACACAAGCCCCCAGAAGGACTCCTCAAAGAGACTTTCATTGTGACACCAATCACCTTGATGAAGATTTTCATGACCACCATTAATCAAAAAAATATCTGATGAAAAATATATATACAACTTTACTCTTTACGCTCCTTCTTACAATCGGAAACACTTTAAATGCCCAGCAAACTCCTGCTCCGGCTCAAAGTGAAGCCATCACCATTGCCGGAGCAACCGCCCATATAGGAAATGGAAGCGTTATTGAAAACGCCACCCTCGTTATTGAAAATGGAAAAATAACTGCCATAGGAACCAATGCAAGCCCCAAAGGGCGAGTTATAAACGCCGGGGGCAAACACGTTTATCCCGGTTTTATCGCTGCAAACAGCACCTTAGGACTGGTTGAGATTGATGCTGTAAGAGCCAGTGTGGACGACCGTGAAATAGGAAACCTTACACCTAATGTTCGTAGTTTAATTGCTTACAATGCAGAAAGTAAAGTGGTGGAGTCAATGCGCCCTAACGGTGTATTGATGGGACAAATTGTACCACAAGGCGGACGCATTTCCGGAACCTCTTCTGTGGTTCAGTTTGATGCCTGGAATTGGGAAGACGCCGCAGTAAAAATCGATGATGGTATTCATATGACTTGGCCCAGCAGTTTTAGAAGAGGCCGCTGGTGGATGGGCGAATCCAGAGCTTACCAACCCAACAAAGACTATGAAGATGATATACAAAGCATGCGTTCATTTTTAGTGGATGCTAAAGCGTATTCAAAAGCAACAAAAGAGGAAAACCTCGCTTTTGAAGCTGTACAAGGACTTTTTGACGGAAGCATACAACTTTTTATAAGAGCCGAAAGTGAAAAAGAAATCATTGATGCCATTACTTTTGCCAAAGAAATGGGGATCAAAAATACAGTGCTTGTGGGAGGATATCACGCTTATAAAATCACAGAATTCCTAAAGCAACACAATATTCCCGTGTTACTTGACAGAACACAGAACACGCCAAACTTTGAAGACGACGATTATGATTTACCCTATAAACTTCCTAAACTACTCAACGATGCCGGCTTACTGGTGGGGTTAACCCCGGTGGGCAGAATGGAACGTATGAGCACCAGAAACCTTCCCTTTTTTGCCGGTCAAGCGGTGGGACAAGGAATGGCTAAAGAAGATGCACTTAAAATCATTACATCCAACATCGCAAAAATCCTACGGATCGATGCCGATTATGGATCGCTTGAAGTGGGCAAAAGCGCCACCTTATTCATCTCTGAGGGTGATGCACTCGATATTAGAGGGAATCGTGTTACACACGCTTTTATAGATGGCAGAGAACTTTCATTAGAAACTCATCAAACGAAGCTTTATAAGAGGTATTCAGAGAAGTATCAGAGTGAGGAGTAGTTATATTTGAAATTTCAATAAAACACCTGCTGTTTCCATTTGGCACAACAGGTGTTTTTTTTTCAACCCTCTCGGTGTTATGAACCCTAAGAGGGTTTCATTGTGTCTTTAGGAATACTTACCTAAACTCACTCCCCTCAGGCGCTTCAAAAGTGCTTGCTTCCAAAGGGGCTTCAGAAAGCTTCATTTGAGAAAAGTTTAGGGTTCTTAATACTTTTATGGGTTGATCGCCTTCAGCTTTGTGAAGTGTGCCTTTTTCAGGTAGTTTTAAGCCTTCAATATCTTGAAAGTGAGTGTAGTTAAGAAACTCCCAGTATTTTCGCTTATAGCGTCCTTGTTCAACGACAGTGTAGCCCAACCAGACAATTTGGTGGGTTTCTTTGTCAAAATAAATCACATACTCATCATCAGAAGATTTCCCTGAGCCTCTTCCAAAACCAATATGAATCACACCATAGGTTTTTCTAAGCAATACTTCATCAAGTCGTTGTGTATAAAACGCACCTTCCTGAATAAAAGAAAAGGGTGCTGCAGCTAAATAATATGCTCTGTCATACCCTCTTTTAAAAACATTCATATCCACTTGGTTGTTTTCGGCTTGAGTCCAGAGGTTGGAACCGTCGTGAGCGGCGTTAAAATTGGTGCTTGCAATTCGCATTTTTCGTTCAGGTAGTGCGATTTGGTATTGGGAATTTTCTAAAGGTATTTCAGTAGTAAATGAAAACGATTTTTGTGATTTCCAGATTGTTTTTTCGCCGTGAGCTTGCAGCACTTTTTCAAAAGCGGTTAGATTTTCTATTTTGTTTTGAGAAGGTTCTTTAACCGGAGTTGTGTTTTCCCCTTTTTTATCTGAACAAGCCAGAAAGACAATTAAAAAAACGAGACCAATACTTAATTTAATTTTCATTAGTGAAGCAATAATTTTATTTTTTAAAAGTACATATTTTAGAACACATATTGAAGGGATGCCGCTATTAAGTTTCCAAAAAAGAAATACCTTTGTGTTATGCAAAAACACATAAGCAGCTTACAAAATCCATTGATAAAACAACTGTTATTACTTCAGGAAAAATCCCGTGAGCGGAAAAAAACCGGGCTGTTTGTTGTGGAAGGTGAACGCGAAATTTCGCTTGCTGTAAAAGCGGGTTATGAAATCCTTTCCCTCATTTATTGCAATGATATTTATTCTGAAAATGTATTAATGCACTTAACAGGACAGCCCATTGACCGCATAGAAGTGCCTATTGAGGTGTATCGCAAAATCGCTTACCGCGAAAGCACAGAAGGAATCATTGCTATTGCAAAATCTAAAGCACATAATCTGGAATCGCTTATTTTCAAATCAGAAAACCCTCTAATTCTCATAGCCGAAGCTCCTGAAAAACCCGGAAATATTGGTGCGTTATTACGAACGGCAGATGCAGCAAGTCTGGATGCCGTTATTATTGCCAATCCTAAAACTGATCTTTACAATCCCAATGTGATAAGAAGTAGTGTGGGATGTTTGTTTACCAATCAAGTGGCCACTGGAAGCACAAAGGATATCATTTCGTTCCTTAAAGAAAAAAACATCGCTATCTATGGCGCAACCTTGCAAGCTTCTACAAATTACACAACAATAGATTACAACCAAGCCTCTGCAATTATTGTAGGAACTGAATCTACCGGTTTAAGTGATGAATGGATTAATAACACCACAAAAAACATTATCATCCCAATGGATGGTGAAATTGACTCTATGAACGTCTCAGTTGCAGCCGCAATTCTTATCTTTGAAGCCAAAAGACAAAGGAAAAGATTGAAGGTAGAAGGTAGAGGTTAGAAGTCAAAACCTGGAATGAAACTTTGAACTTGGAACCTCCCTACGCTAAAGCTTCGGAAGGCAAGCCTTAAAAATTGAACCCAATATGACTCCACAAACACTTTTTAATATATTAATCGCCATCATTGTTGTTAGTTTTCTGGCTGAAAAATGGCTAAATTTTCTTAATTTCAAACGATTTAACGACCCCATCCCCGGTGAATTGAGTGATGTATATGACAAAGCTGAATATGAAAAATCACAAGAATATAAGAAAGTAAATTTTAAATTTTCCCTTTTAACTTCGTCAATTTCAATTGTTGCTACACTGTTGTTCTTCTTTTTGGATGGATTTGCTTTTGTTGATGAAATAGCAAGAAGTTACTCAGAAAACTCTATTGTAATTGCCCTCGTTTTCTTTGGAATTATTTTTATAGCCAGTGACTTGTTATCCACCCCGTTTTCCTATTATGACACGTTTGTGATTGAAGAAAAATTTGGCTTTAACAAAAGTACCAGAAAATTATTTTTTATTGACAAACTTAAAGGGTGGCTTTTAGGAGGAATTCTGGGTGGTGGAATTTTAGCACTCATTATTTGGTTTTATGAATCAGCAGGTATTTATTTTTGGCTTTACGCCTGGGGTTTTATGACCGTTTTCACGCTGTTTATGAATCTGTATTATGCCAAATTGATTGTTCCTCTTTTTAACAAACAAACACCTTTGGAAGCCGGAACTTTAAGAAACAATATTGAAGAGTATGCCTCAAAGGTAGGATTCAAACTTGATAATATATTTGTAATTGACGGTTCAAAAAGAAGTACAAAAGCCAATGCTTATTTTTCGGGCTTTGGAAAAGAAAAACGCATCACGCTTTATGACACACTTATCAACGATCTTGATGAAGAGGAAATCGTTGCTGTTTTAGCACACGAAGTTGGACATTACAAACGAAATCACATTATTTTTAATTTGATTTCAAGTGTGCTTTTAACAGGTTTGACGTTATGGTTACTCTCTTTGTTTGTAGGCAGCCCATTATTGTCTGAAGCGCTGGGTGTATCCATCCCTTCTTTTCATATTGGTTTGATTGCATTTTTTATATTGTATAGCCCCTTATCAACTATAACCGGTCTCTTAATGAATTATATATCTCGAGTGTTTGAATATCAGGCAGATAATTATGCAAAGGAAACATACAAGGGAGAACCCTTGATTTCGTCTCTTAAAAAATTATCCAAAAACAATTTGAGCAATCTCACACCTCACCCGCTTTATGTTTTTGCACACTATTCTCACCCCACATTATTGCAACGATATCACAATTTAAAGGCATAAATATTGTTGTATCTTAAAAAAGTTAGTTGTACTTTTAGGTTATGACCCGCGATGTTTTAGAAATAGAAAACAAAGAAATTGCCAAGCAATACAAAGAGCTTCTTAAAATCAGTTACCGCACACTTTCACCTGAGGATAAAAAACTGATTAGAAAAGCATTTGACATTGCTGTAGATGCACATAAAGAACAACGGCGTAAATCTGGTGAAGCTTACATTTTTCACCCCATTGCTGTTGCTAAAATTGTCGCGTCAGAAATTGGTCTGGATGCTACATCAATTGCTGCTGCTCTTCTTCATGATGTTGTTGAAGACACTAGTTATACTCTCAATGACATTGAACAACTCTTTGGCGCAACAGTAGCTCGCATTGTTGATGGTCTTACAAAAATTTCCGCAATTGAACAGGAGCGGGACGTTTCACTTCAAGCAGAAAATTTCAGAAAAATGCTGCTCACCCTCAATGAAGATGTGCGTGTGATTATTATTAAAATTGCAGACCGCTTGCACAATATGCAAACGATGGAGTCCATGAGACAAGACAAACAAATTAAAATTGCTTCAGAAACACTCTACATTTATGCGCCACTTGCTCACAGAATAGGTTTATACAACATTAAAACCGAATTAGAAGATTTAGGACTCAAATACACAGAACCCGAAGTATATAATGACATTTTCTACAAAATTAAAGAAAGTAAAGAGGAGCAGGATAAATACATTCAAGAGTTCAACAATATTATAAAATCGTCACTGGATAAAGAACAACTCGATTATGAAATAAAAGGACGCCCAAAGTCCATATTTTCAATTCGCAGAAAAATGTTGATGCAAAATGTATCCTATGAGGAGGTTTACGACAAATTTGCCGTTAGAATTATTTATAAATGTGATTTAGAGCAGGAAAAATTCATTGCCTGGAAGATATACTCCATAGTAACAGATCATTTCAGGCCCAATCCAACTCGCCTTCGGGATTGGATTTCTTCGCCAAAATCAACCGGTTATGAAGCACTTCACATCACAGTAATGGGTCCCAAGGGACGCTGGGTTGAAGTTCAGATTCGCAGCGAGCGTATGAATGAAATTGCCGAAAAAGGTTTTGCAGCTCATTACAAATACAAAAATACTGAGGAAGAAGAAGATCAAAACCTGGAATTATGGCTCAACCGCCTACAGGAAGCTCTTGAAGATTCTGAGACAAATGCCGTTGATTTTGTTGAACAATTTAAACTCAACCTGTATGCCAAAGAAATATTTGTTTTCACCCCAAATGGTGATTTAATTTCACTTCCCAAAGGTGCCACAGCACTAGATTTTGCTTTTAGCATACACACAGAAGTGGGCATCAAAACCCGTGGCACAAAGGTCAATGGAAAACTAATGCCTCTTAGTACTCAGTTAAAAAGTGGTGACCAGGTGGAAGTCATAACTTCAGAAAATGCAAAACCAAACGCAAACTGGTTAAATTATACAACTACTGCTAAAGCAAAATCAAAAATAAAATCTTCTCTCAAAGATGAAAAGAAAAAAATTGCAGAAGATGGAAAAGAGATTTTAACTCGTAAATTGAAATCCTTGAAAATAAATCTTGATGAAAAAACCATCAATCAAATGGTGGTCTTTTTTAAAGTAAAAACAAGCCTTGATTTATTTTACAGAGTGGGAAATGGCATTATTGACAACCAGCAACTAAGGAACTTTGCCGGCTCAAGAAGCAATGCTTTTATCGGGTTTTTCAAAAACAAAATACGCAAACAGGCAGACCCGGTTGAGATTGAAAAAGATGAACTTTCTGTCAAGTATGACCAACTTGTTTTTGGAAAAGAGGAAGAAAAACTTGATTATACCATTGCAAATTGCTGTAATCCAATACCCGGTGATCCAGTTTTTGGGTTTATTACAGTAAGTGACGGTATTAAAATTCATAAAAATAATTGTCCCAATGCGCTTCAACTCCAGAGTAATTTTACATACAGAATTATTCAGGCAAAATGGATAGACTCCTCTCAGCAAGATTTCAAAGCTCAGTTGAAAATTACAGGTATTGACAACCTGGGATTGGTAAACTCTGTTACAAAAGTCATTTCAAACCACATGAATATTGATATTAAAAGTCTCAGTTTTGATAGTGATGACGGTGTTTTTACAGGTAACATCATCGTAATTGTAAAGAATAAAAACATATTAAATGAAGTCATCACCAAAATCAAAAAAATTAATGGGATTGATAAAGTGACAAGAGTGTAAAAAAAACGTAAATTTGCATTTGGAAAATGACAGATACAAAAACAAATATAAGCAACAACCAGGCGATCGTTAAAAATGTTTTTACAAGCTTTTTAGAAGAAAAAGGGCACCGTAAAACACCTGAACGTTTTGCTATTCTTCAGGAAATTTACAACAGTACAGAACATTTTGATATAGAATCACTCTACATCAAAATGAAAAACAAAAAATACCGTGTAAGCAGAGCAACACTATACAACACAATTGAGTTGCTGCTTGATTGTGGTTTGGTGCGCAAACATCAGTTTGGAAAAAATCAGGCGCATTATGAAAAATCTTATTTTGACCGCCAACACGACCACGTTATTTTGACAGATACCGGCGAGGTTATTGAGTTTTGCGACCCGCGCATTCAGTCAATTAAAAAAACTATTGAAGAAGTTTTTGACATCGAAATAACAAACCATTCACTTTACTTTTACGGAAACAAAAAACAACCGAATAATACATAAAAAATGGCAGTAGATTTACTACTTGGTCTGCAATGGGGAGACGAGGGAAAAGGAAAAATAGTAGACGTTTTAACCCAAAACTATGACATTGTAGCAAGATTTCAAGGCGGTCCCAACGCCGGTCATACCTTAGAATTTGATGGCATAAAACACGTCTTGAGAACCATCCCTTCAGGTATATTTCACCCAAAAACAATCAACCTCATTGGAAACGGAGTCGTCATCGATCCCGTGGTCTTTGTCAAAGAATTGGAAGGTCTTGAGAAATTCAAAATTGATTTTAAAAGTAAACTTTTTATTTCGCGTAAAGCACATGTGATACTTCCTACTCATCGACTACTGGATGCCGCTTCTGAAGCTTCAAAAGGAAAAGCAAAAATAGGCTCAACCCTTAAAGGAATAGGTCCCACTTATATGGACAAAACCGGAAGAAACGGCTTGCGCATTGGCGATTTGGAAATGCCAAATTGGGAGAAAAATTATCGCGCGCTCGCTGAAAAGCATCTGGGGCTCATCAACTTTTATAATGTGGATGTACAGTTTGACCTTGATGAAATGGAAGATGAATTTTTTGCTGCCGTTGAAATACTAAAAACACTTACATTTATTGATAGTGAAGAATACCTTCATCAAGCTCAAAAAGAAGGTAAATCTATTCTTGCAGAAGGTGCTCAGGGCTCACTTCTCGATATCGATTTTGGAACATATCCCTTTGTTACTTCCTCAAATACCACTGCCGCAGGTGCTTGTACCGGTTTGGGAATAGCTCCCAATAAAGTAAAAGAAGTGTATGGCATCTTTAAAGCATATACAACGCGTGTGGGAAGTGGACCTTTCCCTACTGAACTCTTTGATCAAGTGGGAGAAAAAATGGCAAAAATTGGTAATGAATTTGGCGCAGTAACCGGAAGACCCAGACGCTGTGGTTGGTTAGATTTAGTAGCATTAAAGTATGCCGTTGCCGTAAACGGAGTAACCCAACTTATGATGATGAAAGGCGATGTTTTAAGTGGATTCAAAACACTCAAAGTTTGCACTGCATACAAATACAAAGGAAAGACCATAAATCACCTTCCATTCAACATTGAGCCAGAAAATGTAACACCTGTTTATATTGAAATGAAAGGCTGGAAAGAAGACCTTACAAAAATTAAAGAAACCAACAAGTTTCCTGAGGAACTTAACGAGTATATCGACTTTCTTGAAAAAGAACTCGAAGTCCCCATTAAGTTAGTTTCTGTAGGACCAGACAGAACGCAAACAATTCACAGATAACACAGAAATTTTGCTGATGGCAGTACCAAATCGATACAAAATAAAAGTACTGATTGTTCTACTGTTTGCTGTGAACACCACCTCTCTTTTTGCTCAACAACCCCAAAAAGTAGAAGTTCAATCTGGTTTTTTAGAAAAAAGACCTGACTTTCCCGATGCTGTTATTTACACAAAAGAAATGACAGAACAGGTTTACATCGTTCATGAAGGAATTGAAATGTGGTGTGACCAGGCATTTGTATATCTAAAAGATAATTTTGTAAAAGCCTTTGGAAATGTGCGAATCACTCAGGGGGACACTATGACACTTAACAGCAAATATGCAGAATACAACGGCAATACAAAATTTGCTTTTGCGAGTGGTGATGTCATTTTAAAAGAACCCAATTCTACTTTAACAACAGACACCCTTTATTTTGACAGAATCAAACAACAAGGATTTTACCGTAGCGGCGGAAAAGTTGTAGATACTGCAAGCACACTTACCAGCCGTATTGGACGCTATTTTGCCGAAACAAAACGTTATCAGTTTTTATCGAATGTTGTTTTAGTAAACCCAGATTATACAATCAAAACCAACCAACTCGACTTTTATACAGAAACAGGTCACGCATATTTATATGGCCCATCAACAATAAAGGGTGAAACCAGTGATGTATATTGTGAACGCGGCTTTTATGACACCCGAAATGACAAAGGCCATTTTTCCAAAAATGCAAAAATTGATTACGAAAACAGAACTGTCTTTGGAGACAGCCTTTACTTTGACCGAAATAAAAATTTTGCCTCTGCGACAAATAATATTAAAATTCTCGACACCTTGAACAAAAGTATTGTAACAGGTCACTATGCAGAAATATTCAGAGATAAAGATTCTGTTTTCATTACCAAACGTGCCGTTGCAGTTACCGTAAGAGACAACGACTCCATTTACATGCACGCAGACACCCTTAGAATCACAGGAAAACCAGACCATCGCATCCTGAGAGGATTTTATGATGCTCGCATTTACAAAAGTGATATGAGCGGCAAATCAGATTCTATTTACAGCGATGAAAAAACCGGAATCACAAAAATGCTAAGTAACCCGGTAATGTGGAGTGGTGAAAGTCAAATGGCAGGAGACACCATCCACTTGCTATCAAACACCCTCACTGACAAGCTCGACACGCTCAAAGTGTTCAACAACGCTTTCCTCATTCAAAAAGACAGTGCCGGTTACAATCAGGTTAAAGGTGACATCCTCATTGGTTTGTTTACAGACAATGAACTAGACACCATCAATATCAACAGAAATGCAGAAGTTATTTTTTACACTCGAAATGAAAACGATGAACTTGTGGGCATCAACCACTCCAGAGCCAGCTCGTTACAAATCACTTTAAAAGAACAGGAGATAGAAACCATCAGATTCATTAGGCAAGCAGACGGAAAACTGCATCCGGAATCGCAGTTTCCCGAAAATGCCAGAATACTAAGGGGTTTTAAATGGCGAGGAGAAGAAAGATTGCTTTCGAAAGAAGAATTATTCAAAGGAAAACCCATCCCCATATTACCAAAAATCACCGGAATACCCTTACCAAAACTGGAAGAATCATTTTTTGACGATACGCCCGAAGATGAAATTAACATCCCAGAGGCCTCGCGTTTACTCCCTAAAGATTTACAGAACCTCCCTGATGATTTTAAACCCCTTAGTGAGGAAGATGAACCGGAAGATTCTGAAAATACTGAAACGAAGAAAAAACAAAAGATTGACGATTAAAATCTAAACTCCGGAATTTATCTATTGAGATTTTTAACTCAAAATTGATGTCAAACAAAGAAGATTTTTTTAAATATCAAGCGCAGACCACCCCACATCCACTTGCGATGGAAGTCTCCCACGCAAAGGGGTCATACATTTATGACACAAGAGGTAAAGCTCATCTTGACTTTGTGGCAGGGGTTTCAGCCTGTACTTTAGGTCACTGTCATCCCAGTGTTGTAGCAGCAGTAAAAGAACAAACAGAAACCTATTTACACGTGATGGTTTATGGTGAATACATTCAAAAGCCAGCCGTAGAATTCACCAAACTTTTAGCATCACAACTGCCAAAAAACCTATCCACAACCTATTTAACAAACAGCGGTACCGAAGCCATTGAAGGCGCCATCAAGCTCGCCAAACGCATCACCGGAAGATCTCAAATTATAAGTGCTCACAACGCATATCACGGTAACACGATGGGAGCCTTAAGTATTATGGGGTATGAAGAACGTAAAAGTGCTTTCAGACCATTAATGCCCAATGTTGCTTTTATAACGTTCAATGACGAAAGTGACCTTGATAAAATAACAAACAAAACCGCGGGAGTAGTTCTTGAGACCATACAAGGCGGCGCCGGATTTTTGATTCCTAAAAATGAGTATCTAAAAAAAGTAAGACAAAAATGCAATGAAACAGGTGCTCAATTAATCCTTGACGAGATACAACCTGGCTTTGGTCGCACCGGAACACTTTTTGGGTTTCAAAATTTTGATTGCATACCGGATATTTTAGTCGTTGGAAAAGGAATGGCAGGCGGTATGCCGGTGGGAGGGTTTATTTCGTCAAACGAAAAAATGAAATTATTACAAGAAAATCCAAAACTAGGTCATATCACTACTTTTGGCGGACATCCGGTAATTGCAGCAGCAGCATTGGCGACACTAAAAGAATTAACAACATCAAATCTTATTGCTGAAACTCTTGAAAAAGAAAAACACTTTAGAAAGCTATTAAAACATTCGTTAATAGAAGAGGTGAGAGGAATGGGATTAATGCTTGCCCTTATGCTAAAAGATAAAGAAACTGCTACTCAAGTGATTCTTAAATGTAAAGAAAAAGGATTGATACTTTTTTGGCTCCTTTTTGAAGGAAAAGCCATACGCATCACCCCTCCTTTGACCATTTCAAAAGAGGAAATTGAGGAAGGCTGCCATATTTTATTAGAAGTTCTTGATGCAATTTAAACCAAATTTCAAATCTATCTATCTGATTTTATGAAGCTTAAATATTTTTTGATGTTGATTAATTTGTTAACAAGATATTAGGCACAAACTTTGAATATAGATTTACATTAGTAAATTTAGTTAAAGAAGAAATCCCATAAATCCACGTCTATGCATTTAAGCCATAACGAAGACAAAAATTTCTCACTTTCCCGTTTTGAATCCATGTTAAAAACTAATAATATCCTGTTCTTTGATTCAGAAGAATTTGAAGATATTATTAATTACTATATGGAAAACGGAAAAATCGCTTTGGCTAAAAAAGCGACAAAACTTGGATTAGAACAACATCCCACCTCAACTAACTTAAAATTGTTTCAGGTAGAGATGTATATTTTTGAGGATAAACTTGAAATTGCTGAAGAATTGCTTAACGAATTACAACTACTTGACAGCACAAACGAAGAAATTTATATTCAACGGGCAAATATCTATTCCAGAAAAGACAATCACAAAAAGGCAATCCGTCTGCTTGAAAAAGCGCTGGAATTAACTGAAGATGAAGCAGACGTTCTGAATCTTATTGGGATGGAATATCTTTTCCTTGAGGATTATGAAAACGCTCGTTATTATTTTATAAAATGTGTCGAGATTGATCCATTTGATTATTCCTCGCTATACAATGTGATTTACTGTTATGAATTTATGGAACTTCACAATGAAGCCATAGATTACTTAAATATCTATCTCAATTCAAATCCATACTGTGAAGTGGCTTGGCATCAAGTGGGAAAACAGTATTTTATGATGAAGAACTTCAAAAAGGCACTTGCCGCTTTTGACTTTGCCATCATTTCAGATGATACATTTGTGGGAGCTTATCTGGAGAAAGGAAAAGTTCTGGAAAAAATGAAGCGCTTTAATGAAGCTATAGAAAACTACACCATCACTTTAAACCTTGAAGATCCAACCTCATTTGCTTTATTGCGCATTGGTAAGTGTCACGAAAAGCTGGGCAACAAAGATCTGGCACTTGAAAATTATCAAAAATGTGTTGAAGAGGACGCTTTATTAGACAAAGGTTGGATAGCCATAACTGATTTTTACATCAAAAAGAGAAACTTTCAAAAAGCACTTTACTACATTGATAAAGCCATCAATATAGACAGTGAAAATGTACACTACTGGAAAAGATATGGAAATATAAACTTCAAATTGGGACTGTTTGAAGAGGCTGAAATTGGCTACAGACGTGCCATTGAACTTGGAAATTATGAATTGCAAACTTGGTTAAGCAGAACTGACCTTTTGATGCAACTTGGAGAGTTTGAAGCAGCAATCAACAATTTGTTTCAGGCAACTGAGTTTTATCCCGAAAATGCAGAGCTTGAATACCGATTGAGTGGTTTGTTTTATTTTTTAAATGAAACTATTAAAGGAAAATTTCATCTTGAAAATGGCTTAAAAATAGATTCAGATTATAGTATGGTTTTAGAAATATTGTTCCCGAGTGTTTTTGAATTGGAGGAGGTTCAAAATTTAATCAATCCCTTCAGAAAAAGTTCCCGATAAATTTCTTTATTTTTGGGCTTAAATCAACCCATTAATGAAAGAAAAACACCCCCTGCAACACTTTTTTTTATTTTTAAAAGGAATCGCTATGGGAGCAGCAGATGTTGTTCCGGGAGTCTCTGGAGGCACCATTGCTTTTATCTCAGGTATTTATGAAGAACTGGTTTCTACCATTCATAATTTAAACTTTACCTTTTTTTCAATTTGGAAAGAAAAGGGATTTCTAACTGCCTGGAAACTTTACAATCTTAGCTTTTTATTGATTCTTTTTGGTGGTGTTTTTACAAGTATTCTTACACTTGCAAAACTAATTGGATGGCTTCTTGAAAACCAACCAATTTTAGTTTGGTCTTTCTTTTTTGGACTTATTGTTGCAAGCATTGTTTATATAGGGAAACAAATAAAACCCTGGAATTTAAAGATTTTACTTGCTATTTTACTAGCAGCTTTTGGCTCTTTTTACATTACACTTGCAGAACCCATGACCTCACCAGAAAGTAACTGGTTTATTTTCTTTTCAGGGTTTATAGCAATCATCGCGATGATACTTCCCGGTATTTCAGGTTCTTTTATTTTGCTTTTGTTAGGATCTTATGAAGTGATATTGAAAACTCTTAATAATTTCAGGGAATCAATTTTTGAAGGAAACTGGGAACTATTGGGAGAATCAATACTGAAATTAACTATTTTTTTAATTGGAGCCGTTATAGGTTTAAAGCTTTTTTCGGGTGTTCTCACCTGGCTTTTTAAAAATTATAAAAATTTGACCTTATCCATTTTAACTGGTTTTATGATTGGTGCTTTAAATAAGGTTTGGCCATGGAAAGAGGTCATTTCGTGGCGAGTTAATAGTAGTGGTGAAAATGTACCTTTGCTGGAAGAAAGTGTTTTGCCATCAGTATTTTTAGGTAATCCGCAAATTTTAGCCGCAATAATTTGTATGCTCTTTGGGTTTCTAAGTATATTTATTCTGGAAAAAATTGCTTCTAAAAAGGCAGAAAAAATATGACACAACCCCGCACATTCTCAGACAAAGTATGGCTTTTATTAAAAGGCCTTGCAATGGGTGCTGCAAATAAAGTACCCGGTGTGTCTGGAGGTGTGGTTGCTTTTGTAGCAGGATTTTATGAGGAATTTATTTACTCACTACAAAAAATAAACAAAAAAGCATTCAAACTAATCATAGACGGGAGATTTCGGGTTTTTTATCGATATGTTAACGGGCAGTTTTTAGGGTTATTAATCCTGGGAATGCTTATTAGCTATTTTAGTGTTTCTCAACTGCTTGATTATTTAATTATTCATTATGAACTCTTTGTGTGGAGTTCCTTTTTTGGGATGATAATAGGTTCTATCTACTACATAGCCAAAGATTTTGATGATTGGTCAAAAAGAAACATCGGTATATTGATTTTTGGAATTATTGCCGGTGTAAGCATTAGCTTTCTAGAGCCCGCTACTGAAAATGATAATCTTATCTTTGTCTTCTTTTGCGGAATTATTAGTGTTTCCGGGATGACATTGCCGGGGCTTTCAGGTTCATTTATTTTAATTTTACTTGGAAATTATGTACTATTACTTGTTGACTCAGTCAATGCTCTTTTTGATACAATGGCAGAGTTGATTCTTTTTGATTTCAGTTTTGTAGAAAATAGTGAAAGACTCAGGCTTTTGAGGGTGTTAACTTCATTTTCTTTAGGCTCTCTGGCAGGCTTAGTTACACTTTCACATCTATTAGGATATCTATTAAAACATTTCAAAAGCGCCACTTATGCAGGTATCATTGGGTTTATTGCCGGCTCTTTGGGTGTTGTATGGCCCTGGAAAGAAAAAATAGTTGCAAAAGACAGTTTTGGAAATGTTTTATTTGATGCAACTGGAAATCCTATTCTCACAAATTTTAAAAGATTTATTCCAAATTCAATAGATTTTGAAACAATCATCGCAATCTTTTTTATATTTGTGGGCATTCTTATCGTTTTGGCTTTGGGCTGGTATGGAGATAAGACAAAAAAACCAAATTAAGTATTTTTAATCCCCAAAGATACTAATAACTAATCCAAATTTTTATTATGGCTACTTATGGTCTTTTGGGGAAAAACATCTCTTACTCCTTTTCAAAAAAATATTTTGAATCCTTTTTTGAATCAAAGCAATTAAATCATCGCTACTTTAACTATGACATTGAATTCATTGAAGAGGTTCAAAAAATTCTCTCTGAAGAAAAAAACCTAAAAGGTTTAAATGTAACCATTCCTTATAAAGAACAAATAATCCCATTCCTTTATAAAATGGACAAGGAGGCAAAAGAAATTGGAGCAGTAAATACCATAAAAATCACAAAAAAAGGAAACTTGATTGGCTATAATTCAGATCATTATGGATTTGCAAAATCGCTGGCAGAACATTTTCCCATTGAAGGAAAAAAAGCATTAATTCTTGGCACTGGAGGAGCATCAAAAGCAATAGCATATGTACTAAAAAATTTAAATTTTGATTACAAATATGTATCGCGTGATAAAAAAGAAAATTCTTTTTGCTATAGCGAACTTACACCAGAGATAATTGATAGCCACAAACTAATCATCAATTGCACTCCTTTAGGAACAAGCCCAAATATCAATTCTTTCCCAAAAATTCCATTTGAAGGAGTGGGGACAAAGCACCTCCTTTTTGATTTAATCTACAATCCAAGACTAACATTATTTTTAAAATTAGGCAAAGACCAAGGTGCTAGAATTGTAAATGGAGAAGTGATGCTCCAGTATCAGGCAAAAAAATCTTGGAAAATATGGAATTCTTAGGCTAAAAGCCATCAAATTCAGGGTAAGGCTTTGCAATTCCAGGACTTGTCACTATCTTTCCATCCTCAACAAATTTTGAACCTTAACATTGAAATAAATGTCTGAACAGGAAAATAAACCCGAAAACAACCAAGCACTTAATTCGGAAAACGATCAAAACAAGTCTCTTGACCTAAGTGAGGACTCAACTACTCGTGAAAGCGAATTAAAAAATCATTCTGAAGAGGCAGAAACAACAACCCCAGAGGCTGCAAATGAAAACATAAACGATAAACCTGATGGTGTTGAGAATGAAAGTCAAACAAACGAAACCTCTGAAGAAAACTCCTCTGAAAGTTCTCCTGAATATAAATCAGACACAGAAAACAATACTTCCATAACAAATGAAACTGAAGATGAAGATGAAATTTCCTCATCTGATGAGGATGATGAAAATGAGGAGTCTGAAGATTCTGTTGATAAAAAGTCTATAGACTACCACAGCATGACCCAAAAACAGCTTGTGGAAGCCCTAAAAAAAAGTCTCAATACAGGCAAAATTCAGGATATTAAAAAAGAAGTTGAAGAAATTAAAAATGAATTCAACAATCAATTTGATGAAGAATTAAATGAGAAAAAAGAAGAATTTTTAGCTCAAGGCGGAAATATCATTGATTTTCAATACACCTCACCTATAAAAAACGAATTCAATTCATTGCACTTTGAATACCGTGAAAAACGAAACAATTACTACAAAAACCTTAAAAGAGACCTTCAAGCAAATTTACAAAAAAGGCTTGCTCTCATAGATGAGCTTAAGGGACTTATAAGCATTGAGGAAAATATAAACACCACTTACAAACACTTTAAAGACATTCAGGAACGCTGGCGAGAAGCTGGACCAATACCTCGTGATGGATACAATACAGTTTGGAATAATTACCATCACCACGTTGAAAATTTCTATGATTTCCTTCACCTCAACAGAGAATTTCGTGATTTAGATTTTAAACACAACTTAGAACAAAAACTAAAAATTATCAACAGAGCTAATGAACTCGCAAATGAAACAAACATCAACAAAGCTTTTAGAGAGCTTCAAATGCTCCACAAAATGTGGAAAGAAGACACGGGTCCTGTTGCTAAAGAGCATCGTGATGAAGTATGGGATCGCTTTAGTGATGTAACCAAAGTAATTCATGACAAACGAGCAGAACATCAAAAAGAAATTGAAAAAGATTTTGAAAAAAATCTTGAAGTCAAAACTGAAATAACAAATCAAATCAATATCCTAACCGAGAAAACCAAAGACAGTCATCAAGCCTGGCAAAACGGAATCAAAACTCTGGAAGAATTAAGAAATCAATTTTTCAATGCAGGCAAAGTTCCTTCTCAAAACAACGAGGAAACTTGGTCTGCTTTTAAAACAGCTGTTAGGAATTTTAATAAAAATAAAAACCAATTTTATAAAAATCAAAAAAAAGAACAATTTTCCAATCTTGCTAAAAAACAGGAACTCATTAAAATTGCCGAAGAAAACAAAGACAATGACGATTTTAATGTAGTAACTCCACTAATGAAAAAAATACAAAATGACTGGAAGCAAATTGGTCACGTTCCCAGAAAAGACAGCGAAAAAATCTGGAAAAAATTCAAAGCAGCCTGTAATCATTATTTTGACAGACTTCACGCAGACCGCAATAAAGAAAATGAAGAAGAGGTGAAAGCACTGGAATCAAAAAATGCCCTTCTTGAACAATTAAAATCTTTTGAACTTACAGAAAAACCAAAAGAAGATTTAAAGTTTGTCAAAGAAAAAATAGCAAATTGGAAAGAAATTGGACGCGTTCCTTTTAATAAAAAGAACATTGAAGGCAAATTTAATAAAGTAATTGATGGCCTTTTCAAAAAACTCGATATGAGTAAAAAAGAAATTGAGCTTCTCAAGTATGATAATAAATTAAACAACATCACCTCTCACGATGATGAAAGAAAAATTCAAAATGAACGCTTTTTTATCACCAAAAAGATTGAGGAGGTAAAACAAGAAATCAACCAACTGGAAAATAATCTCGGTTTTTTTCAATACGTTGATGATAAAAACCCCTTGGTAAAAGAAGTTCACAAAAACATACAGCGCCACAAAGACGAACTTGAGCTCTGGAAAGAAAAGTTAAAAAAATTGAAGGAGGTTATGTAAACTCCGGTATTTGTTTAGTTTATTATAACACAATTCTTATTTCTTAAAAATGAACTGTATTCTCTGTAACTCCAAGTTATTAGAGCCTATTCACATTGAAAATCCGCATCGATTTTATGATTGCAATTGCTGTGGTTCTATTGTGAGAAGTCCGGATACTTTTCCAGATGACATACAAGAGAAAGAACGGTATGAAACCCATCACAATGATGTCAATGACCCCAGATACCAACAATTTGTATCCCCTATAACCAATGCTGTTCAAGCAGACTTTCAGCCACAAAACAGTTTAGGACTTGATTTTGGTGCCGGCACAGGACCGGTCATAACCAAAGTGCTCAATGACAAAGGCTATCAACTAAACTTATATGACCCTTTTTTTCATCCAGAAACTTCAGCACTTGAGAAACAGTATGACTATATCGTAAGCTGTGAAGTCATTGAACATTTTCACCAACCCCTTAAGGAATTTCAGCTACTTAAAAAACTTCTCAAACCTCAAGGCAAACTCTACTGTATGACTGATATTTATAGAAACCATATCGCATTTGAAAATTGGTATTACAAAAACGACCCCACTCACGTGATTTTTTACACAGAAAAATCGTTGCAATGGATTCAAATAGAAGTTGGTTTTGAAAAGGTAACTATTGATAAAAGGTTGATTGTTTTCAGCTAATCTTCTGAAAGCAAATCCTCCAGCAATGCCCTCATCATTTTACTGTTCCAGTCGGCTACTCCGGTTTTTTTGACAAGAATGGTTCCTTTTTTATCAATCACATAAGTTGTTGGCAGCACATTCGAATTTAATTTTGCGGGAGCTTCTTCCAGAGCTTGGTAAATAGGAAATGAATAATTATGTTTTTCCATAAATCGATTGATGATTTCTCTTTTTTCGTTTGAAACAAAATAAAATTCCACTCGGTCACCATAATCATTATAAAGCGCCTGAAAAGAAGGCATTTCAGCAACACAGGGTGGACACCAGGTTGCCCAAAAATTGATAATAATCACTTCATTTTTTGCAGCCTCAAGGTTCGTATTAGCAGCGTTAACTTCTCTAAGTGACCAGGAATAATCGTGAATGATTTCTCTTTTCTCCTCAGAAATAGTCGAAGGGCTAAAAGCAATAATACGCTGCACAAAAACCTGAATAGGCATTCGCGTTTGCGGTATAATCAACAAAAGAATAAATACGCCAAAAATGAGATTGTACTTATGCTTTTTTAGAAATTTAAGGAACACTTAATAAGATATTTTTGTATTTATTTATTCAACTTTTGAAACAACATCTCATCCTTGAACTCACCGGCATAAAAATTCCACTCTTTTTTTACACCCGCTTTTTTAAAACCCGCTTTTTTAAACAATGCCATACTTTTTGTATTGTCTTCGCCTATGTTTGCATATACTTGATGAACAGCTAGTTGAGAAAAAGCATAATCACAAAGTAAATTGATGGCTTCCAAAGCAAAACCTTTGCCTCTATTTTTTTCATCAGAAATTATTATAGCTATTCCCACTCTTTTGTTTTTTGGATCAAAATCATAAAGGTCAATAAGTCCAAGAACCTTATCATTCAGGTTTGTAATCACAAGCCGCAACTGTTTGACTTCATAAATATCCCGCAGGGCATTATCGAGGTATTGTTTGAGAACAAACTTGGAAAGAGGCGTTTGTGTCGTGCCACATTCCCAAAATGAAATATTGTTTTCTATTTCATAGAGAAAATCCAAATCACTTGGCTCAAGCGCTCTCAATTTTATTTTTATGCCTGAAATCATTGCCATTCTCCTTTAAAAACCTGCACTGCAGGTCCTACTAAATAAATATTTGTGTAATGGCTTCCCTTCTTTTGAAACAGCACTTTTAAATTTCCTCCCGGGGTCTTTAAGTTTATTTCATTTGAAGTAGAGTTTCCATTTGCGTTCATTGCAATAGCAACAGCAGTCACACCGGTGCCACAAGATAGTGTTTCTGCTTCAACACCTCGTTCATAGGTACGCACAGCAAACGTGTTTTCATCAACTTGCTTTACAAAATTAATATTGGCTCCTTCTTTTCCATACAGATTGTGGCGTAGTTTTGCACCTTCAGTTTGAATATCTAGTTGATCCAGAGACTTACAAAGTGTCACATGATGTGGCGAACCCGTATCTAGAAACGTATAACCCTTTTCCATTTTTATAGTGGAAACATCATTCATTTTTAAAGAGACAATATTGCCATCAATTTCTGCTGTATGATCTCCATCAATAGCTTCAAAAACTGCTTTATTTTCTATAATATTCAAAAAGTTTGCAAAGTGCACAAGACACCTGCCACCATTTCCACACATAGAGCTTTGTTGCCCGTCTGCATTGTAATAAACCATTCTAAAATCGAGTGTAGGATGGTTTTCAAGAAGTATCAAACCGTCAGCTCCAATGCCAAATTTTCGGTCACATACTTGTGCAATGAGTTTGGTATTATTTTTGGAAAAAAATAATTGACGATTGTCTATTATGACAAAATCGTTCCCTGTGCCCTGATATTTATAAAACGAAAAGTTCATAAATACAAAGGTAAGGGTATTAACAATTTTTTTGCTGTTAATTACTCGTTAAAAGCATTTTTGGTATAAATACAACTTTTAATTTTACGTTATTAAAATCAAACAATTAAAAATAGAACTATGAAAAAAATCATAACTTTATTTATCATCGCGCTATTTTCGGGAGTGATTACATTGGCTGGTTATAAGTTTTTTATAGAAGAAAAGCCTTCTACATCATCCCTGCCTTTAGAAACCTCTCCAATTATTCCCACAAGTTTCAATACCCCTAGTTTTATTGAAGGAACGAACATTGATTTTACGATTGCTGCAGAAAAAACCGTTCACGCCGTGGTTCACATCAAAAACAGAACAACAGCCACCGCTCCAACAAATATTTTTGAATATCTGTATGGAAGAGGTCAACAACGAGAAATTGTAGGCTCAGGTAGTGGTGTTATCATAAGTCCCGATGGATATATCGTGACAAACAACCACGTAATCGACAATGCCTCAGAAATTGAAGTTGTTCTCAATAACAATCAATCGTATGATGCTGAGCTAGTGGGAACAGACCCCAAAACAGATATTGCTCTGTTAAAAATAAAATCTGAAAACAATTTGCCGTATGTTCCATTTGCAGACTCAAATTCAATAAAAGTTGGGGAATGGGTATTGGCAGTAGGAAACCCCTTTAATCTCACTTCGACGGTCACCGCCGGAATTGTAAGTGCCAAGGCACGAAACCTCAACGAATTTGATGGAAATCCGCAATCGTTTATTCAAACCGATGCCGCTGTAAACCGCGGAAATAGTGGAGGGGCTTTGGTAAACGCCAATGGTGAACTTGTGGGTATTAACACTGCCATCAGCTCACAAACAGGAGCCTTTATTGGTTATTCATTTGCAGTTCCTTCAAACATTACCCGAAAAGTGGTTGAGGACATCCTCGAATTTGGTAATGTGCAACGTGCCATTTTAGGCATACAAGTATTAAACACAAATTCGAGTCAAGCAAAAGAAATGGGCATTGATAAAATTCAGGGTGTCTATATTGCTGATATTGAAAAAGGAAGTGGTGCCGACCTTGGCGGAATTAAAAAAGGAGATATCATCAAAAAACTGGACGAAATCAAAATCACTAAATTTTCTGATTTATCAGGTTATCTGAGCACAAAAAGACCCAATGATATTGTGAATGTTTTAATTGAGCGAAATGGAAAAAATAAAACCATTCCCGTAACGCTTGTTAAACTGGAAACTTATGAAATAGAAAGTCTGGGTCTGGAAGTCAAAAATCTCAATAAAGAAGAGCTCAAAAGCATTGGCGCAAAAAATGGTGTAATTGTTACCCGCCCTCTGTCAAGAGATATGGCACAGTACAATCTTTCCGGTATTGTCATAACAAAAATCAACGATGAAAACATTCAGGATATTGATGACGTAAAAACAATTATGAACAGCAGAAGTCCAAACACGCCCATAAAAATTACTTTTATCGATCAAAAGGGAGAAACAAACACCTTTATTTTCAGATAGTTTCCAATTCTAAAATAATAGAAGCTACCTCATTGAAGATCAAACTTTAATGAGGTAGTTATTTTTATGATTATCCTTTACTAAAACGTTTGAAATAACTAATTTTGCACTAAAATAAAATCCACACCTAACCCTTTAACAAAACAGCTATGAGTTATCAAGAAGTTTATGAAAAAGAACTTTCTTTTCAGGCCGATAGAAGACGTGCTTCGGTAGAATTTATTAAAATTATAAGTGACCTTTGGTATGATAAATCCATCGAGCTCGTCTTATTCAAAAATCAACTGATTGACAAAAATGTGAGCGAAATTTTAAACCTGCACGAGTATGCCGGTGAATTTGTTCAAAAACCCATTTCTATTTTTGATTCGGTTGAAATTGCCCAGGCTATCAAAATGCTTGACCTTCCACCTGCAAAGCTAGATATTGGCAAACTCACTTATGAATTTCACCTTGAAGATGACAAATACAGCGATGCACTGGCTTTTGTATCAGACAAATTAAAAGATGCTTCTCAGGACAAAAGTAAAAAACCAAAAGATGTAGTTCTTTATGGTTTTGGACGCATTGGCAGGCTTCTCGCCCGTGAGTTAATGGCACGAACCGGAAAAGGAAGCCAATTGCGACTCAGAGCTGTAGTAACCAGAGGTGCAGTTGATCAAAATATTCTTGAAAAAAGAGCTTCTTTGCTTCAATATGATTCCGTTCATGGGGACTTTATGGGTACAGTTCAAACTGATATAGAAAATCAAGCCTTGATTATAAACGGAACCACCGTTCATATGATATCTGCAAACGCACCTGAAGAAATTGATTATACAAAATATGGAATTAACGATGCGTTGGTGATTGATAATACCGGTGCTTTTAGAGACGAGAAACAACTTGGACGTCATCTTCAGTCAAAAGGAGCTTCTAAGGTATTGCTCACTGCACCAGGAAAGGGAGTGCCCAATATCGTTCATGGTGTCAATCAAAAAGAATACAATCCTGACAACGTTGATATCTTTTCAGCTGCATCTTGTACAACCAATGCTATTACTCCGGTATTGAAAGCCATAGAAGACACTTTTGGGATTGTTCAAGGACATTTGGAGACCATTCACGCATATACAAACGACCAAAACCTGGTTGACAACATGCACAGCAAATACCGCAGAGGCCGAGCAGCAGCATTAAATATGGTAATTACTGAAACTGGTGCCGGTAGCGCTGTCGCGAAAGCCCTTCCGGAATTGGCTGGAAAACTCACCTCAAATGCAATTAGGGTTCCTGTTCCAAACGGCTCTCTAGTTGTTTTAAATTTAGAACTTAAAACCGAAACTTCAAAAGAAGGTATCAACTCGGCAATTAAGAAATACGCATTGGAAGGCGACCTCGTTGAACAAATAAAATACTCTTTAAACAACGAGTTGGTTTCTAGCGATATTGTGGGAACATCAGCACCGGCAATTTTTGACAGCAATGCAACCATCGTTAATGAAGCAGGAAAAAATGTCGTTCTTTATGTTTGGTATGACAACGAGTATGGATACAGTCATCAGGTTATTAGACTTGCAAAATACATAGCAAAAGTAAGACGTTTTACATATTATTAAGCCCCCACTTACCTCCCCCAAAGGGGTGAAGAACATAAAAAATAATTAATAAACCACTTTGAGTTCTTTCAAAGTGGTTTATTAATTAATCCTGAAAATTTCAAAATTATAGTGGTAAATTTGTTTCAATAACTTCCAAAAACAGTCACCATGGACCAAACAACAAAACACGAAGAGCTCTTAAACCAGGCAAATCTTGACATCAAAGAGGGCTTTTTTGAAGAGGCGTCAAACAAATTAGACCAAATAATAAGTGAAAACCCAAATTTTGGAAAAGCATACAATCATTTAGGTTATTTATATGAAGTGAAATTCAGAGACCTTGAAAAAGGAGAAACTCTATACAAACTAGCGATTGAAAAAAGCCCTTCATATACTGCAACTTACTATAATTATGCGATTTTGCTTTCAACACTTGGAAAATATAATGAGCTAAAAGAACTACTTGACACAGCTCTAACTTTACCCGGAATCATAAAATCTACCATTTACAATGAATATGGAATTATGCTTGAGCAACAAGGAAAATTTGATGATGCCATTTCATATTACCGTCTTTGTGCTTTAGATTCGCTTGACATCAATGTAATAGATAGAGCCAAGCAATCCATTGAACGCTGTAAACTAAAAAAAGAAATTTAATCCCCACAACATTAAATCCACAGTAAGCTAACCTGAAACCAATGCGAATCGACATCATCACCGTTTTACCGGAATTACTTACAAGTCCTTTTGATGCTTCCATTTTAAAAAGAGCCATTGAAAAAGGATTGGTTGAAATTCACCTTCACAACCTGAGAGATTATGTTACAGATAATTACAAACAGGTTGATGACTATCAGTTTGGGGGTGGCGCCGGAATGGTCATGATGATTGAACCCATTGATAAATGTATTAGTAAGCTTAAAAACGAAAGGGATTATGACGAGGTTATTTACTTGACTCCGGATGGTGAAACCTTAAAGCAACGTATGGCAAATCAGCTCTCATTAAAGGATAATCTCATTATACTCTGTGGGCATTACAAAGGAGTTGATCAGCGAGTGAGAGACCAATTTATTACCAAAGAAATTTCCATAGGCGATTATGTGATGAGTGGTGGCGAGCTGGGTGCTGCTGTTTTATGTGATACCATCATCCGGTTAATCCCCGGTGTGTTAGGTAATGAGTCAAGCGCATTGACAGATTCTTTTCAGGATGATTTGCTGGCTCCGCCCATTTATACACGCCCAGCAGAATACAAGGGCTGGAAAGTCCCTGAAATTTTATTGAGCGGTAACACACCAAAAATTGAAGAATGGCGCGAAGAAGAAGCTTACAAAAGAACCCAACAAAAAAGACCTGATTTGTTAAACGAATAATTGTTAAGTAAGACTGAAATATTAAATTTAAATATTTATATTTGCACCCGCATTGAAAAATGCAATCACTTCAACCTCTGGCGAAAATCGTGAATGTTGTTTTGATTTTAATTCCAATACAAGTAACAATGGAAGATTTAGTAAAATTTGTACAAGACGAATTCGTTTCCAAAAAAGAATTCCCAAAATTTAGTGCCGGTGATACCATCACGGTGTATTATGAAATTAGAGAAGGTGAAAAAACAAGAACACAGTTCTTTAGAGGAGTTGTGATTCAGTTAAGAGGAACCGGTTCTTCACAAACCTTTACCATTAGAAAAATGTCTGGAGATGTGGGTGTAGAACGTATATTCCCAATCAACCTCCCAGCATTGCAAAAAATTGAAATCAACAAAAAAGGTAGTGTTCGCAGAAAACGTATTTTCTACTTCAGAGAACTTACCGGTAAAAAAGCAAAAATCAGAGAAAAAAGAAGTTAAACTTTTCTCTACTATCAGTAAAAATAAGGCCTCGTTCATCGGGGCTTTTTTTATGAACTATTGTTGATAACCCCGGTGAATAAGTTGTTGATTTGTAATCCCCTAAAAAATTTGCATATTAAAAAGGAGACACTATATTTGAATATCAAAATTACAATTCGAAGCAGTTAACACTAAATTGAAAATGTATTTTGATCTTAATTTAAGTTCTTTGTCAAACTTTTTTATTTGCTTGAAATGCCAATTCAAATCTCAGGATTACGGTTTTGGCACTAGAATAAAAAAGAGTGGATGAAACGATGATTTTGTGAAGCAGTTTTCGGACTGATGATATGAAATCATACGTTGAAATCCGTAAAATAGTTCACGGTACAGGATTTGTAATAATTCTGTCTTGTTATCGCAAGATGAACCGGCAAAGAGTTGTTTTATTTACAAATACAGTTTGAAGCAGTTAACACTAAATTAAAATGTATTTTTTGACAAAGTGTCTTACTTTATGATGACTTTTACCGTTTGCCTGAGTATCATCTGGGTTTTCCGAAATTCAGCTCTGTTATGAGAATGTAAGAGTCAGGATAAAATCAAGTTTAAATACCCTTAGGGGTCGTTAAATGACGGTTTTAATCCAGTGAGGTAATTCACGATACAGGACTCATAATGATCCTGTCTTGTCATCGCAAGATGAGTCGGTAACGAATTATTATCAAGAAAGCCATCCACCTCCCGAGGCGGATGGCTTTTGTCATTTAGAGGGTTTTGAGATGATGAGAATTGGCTTCGCTGAATCTTCGTTATTGTGCGTTATCAGCGCAGGTAGAAGACGCTATTTACTTTTTTGTTTACCCACCTTTTATGATTTTAGCGTTATAAAGATTTAAAAGCATAAAGACTTTTTTATAGTATGTCGCTTATTTCTATCTAAAATAGTATATTTGTCGTAAATAAAAGACGTTATGAATTCTAAGAAGACGATACTACTTCCAAAATACCAAAGAATATTTGATGGTATAGGTGAAAATATAAAGTTGGCTAGAAAGCGTAGAAAACTAACAACAGAGCAGGTTTCCGAACGGGCTGGGATACATCGCGCCACGCTACACCGCATTGAAAAAGGCGATCCCTCTGTGGCTATTGGTCACTATTTCAATGTTCTGAAAGTGCTGAATCTCGAAAGCGATTTTTCGAAAATTGCTCAAGACGATGAATTTGGACGTAAACTACAGGATCTTGATTTACTATAGATTATGGCAGAAGGTAAATTTGACATCTATGTATATGGGGATTGGATAGGGCTGAATGGTCCTGTGCCAATAGGTGTTCTTTCAGCCCATTTTGCGAAAGCAAAAAAAGCATTCAGTTTTGAATATAGTAAGGAATGGCTAGAAAAGGGCCTATTCCAATTACTCGACCCAGACATTACTTTTTATTCGGGTCCTCAATACCCTTCAGATAAGGAAAATTTTGGAATATTTCTGGATAGTATGCCAGACACTTGGGGCAAGACCTTAATGAAACGCCGCGAAGCACAAGATGCCAGAGCACGCAATGAAAAGGCAAGGACCCTTTATGAAATTGATTATTTATTGGGGGTTTATGATGAGAGCCGAATGGGTGCACTAAGATTCAAAACTAAAAAGGATGGCCCGTTTTTAGACAATGATGCGCAAAATCCAACACCTCCTTGGTCATCGCTTGGCGATTTACAAGAAGCCGTAAAGCAATTGGAAAGTGACACTCAAAGTGACGAATTAAGGCAATGGATGGCTGTCCTTATCGCACCGGGTTCTTCGCTAGGTGGAGCACGTCCAAAAGCAAATGTTCTGGGAAAGGATAAGAGTCTTTGGATAGCCAAATTCCCTTCAAAAATGGATACGGTAGATAAAGCAGCTTGGGAATTTCTAGCTTATAAACTTGCCGTAAGCTGTGGTATAGAGATGACAGAATCAAAAATTGAAAAGATTGCCGGTCCTTATCACACATTCCTCACAAAAAGATTTGACCGTGAAAATGGTGGTCGCATTCACTTTGCCTCTGCAATGACAATGACAGGGAATAATGAAGAAATCCTCAAAGTGAAAACACCGAGTTATCTGGATATTGTTGATGTTATTGAAAATTACGGAACGAATGTTAAAGCTAATTTGCACCAACTTTGGCGAAGGATTGTTTTTAATATCGCCATCTCAAATACCGATGACCATCTGCGCAATCATGGGTTCATTCTTAATGAAAAAGGTTGGGAACTATCACCTGCTTACGATTTAAATCCGTCAATTGAGAAAGAGGGATTGGCACTTACTATTGATATGGATGATAATGCACTGGATTTTGAGCTGGCAAAAAGTGTTGGGGAATTTTTCCGTTTGAACAACAATGAAATGGATTCCATTCTCAATGAAGTTATTAGCGTTGTCAAAGAATGGAAGGCAGTCGCTAGTCATATTGGTATTTCCCAAAAAGAACAACATTTAATGGAATCTGCTTTTAAAATTAAAGTATAGTAAGGTTGAACTTTAACTTATATATGCGCTAACGCGCGATTCATGCAACCTTTAGAGGGTCTAATTTAAACATAACAAAGCAATAATTAGTTCTTTTCCAAAAACATCTCCCTCCTTTGTCTTAGAAACTCAATGTCAACACAATTTAAGGTTCGAGGAAATGAATGGGAATAAACAACCTCCAAGTTTGGATTAAAAATGGTAATATTCGTTGACCCTATTCCTGTTAAAAAACCACAATATTCTGTATCTATTATCCTTTTAATATTTTCTACACCATTTTCTTTAATAAATGGACCTATAAAATCAAAGTAATATGTGCCGGTATATTTAACCCCGTACTCAACTAAAGAATCAATGTTTTTAGGAATATAATCTTTATGTTCAAATTGATAACTTTTGTCTAATTTGTAATCTTTAATAAAATGAACTTTTGTTATAAAAGGCATTAATTTTATGAGCCCCCTGTAATCAACTATTACAATTAAAGAAGTATCAATTCTATCAAAGTCTTTGAGATATTCTTTAAAAGCTAAATTAACACCTTTTAGACTTTTTGATTTGTTAACTTTAAACTTGCTAAAATGAGGATACTCAGCTTTAATATAGTTATCAAACATTGGGGTGGTTGACATACAAGAGCTTAGGCTTATAAGTGCAATTAAAAAAATCACACAAGCTGTTTTATGGGTTGTATTTTTGAAAACTTTCATAAAAAAACTTAACACTGAAGTTAATCTTTACACAGCAATAATTAGTTCTTTTCCAAAATTATTTTCTTGCTTCGTTAAAATTTAAATTCCTTTTCAAAACACATTAAAGATTTCGTAAATGATTTGGAATAAACTACATTCAAGTAAGTATCAAAAAAAGTAAAAACTGAAAACCCTTCTCCTGAATAAAAACCACAATTTTCTGCATACTCAATCTTTTGAACATTTTCAACACCATTTTTTTTAATAAAAGCACCAATAAAATCAAAGCTATACATGCCTTCATATTTCATACCCATCTCAACTATTGAATCGATATTTTTAGGATTTTGATCTTTATAGTCAAATCGATAGCTTTTGTCCAATTTATAATCTTTTATAAAATGAATTTCTGCATCAAAATTAGGTAAGTTCCCAAATGTTCTTGGACTATAAAAAACAATCAAAGAAGAATCCACTCCATCAAAATCTTTAAGGTACTCTTTAAATGTCAAATTTACGCCTTTCAACATTTTTGATTTTTGAACCTGAAACTTACTTAAATGAGGATACTCAGCTTCAATATAATTATCAAACATTGGGGTGGTTGACATACAAGAGCTTAGGCTTATAAGTGCGATTAATACAATCACACAAGCTGTTATATCATTTATTTTTTTTAAAATTTTCATTTTGGATTCCTTTAAAATGGCTCCCTCACTGAATAAAATCTCTTTGTGTTTAAATACCCATTACAAATATCATTTGCTAAATAGGTAAAATAATATTGTTTTTTAATGAGAACCTCTTTCCCCTCATCATTGAACACAAAATATTTTTTTCTCCTTCCCTCACTTTTTTCAACAGTTGTAAACAAATCAAAAACATTTACTTCTTCAATATTGAAGTTATAATTCCCATCTTTATTTATTTTAATCAGCTTGTTACAATTGTGTTTATCAATCTTTTTTGACAAAACAATAACAGTATCTTTATTTTTTTTATCCAAAACATTATATATGTGATATTTCTCCCCTCGCTACCGCACTCCCGAGACTTCGGGAGCATCGTGTGGTTTCTGTTTTCATAAAAAGTTCTTCACAGCACAAAGACATAAGACTTTGATAGCCAGAATACTCACAAAATCTCGATATCAACAGTAAAAACTTAAAATTCTAAAAGTTAATTTTTAATCCTGCCCGGCCAGTTGCTTAAACTTCCCTTTGCTTTTTCTAATGCGCACAGCAACCACTTTATATTCCGGGCATTTGGCTTCAGAGTCGTGAACATCACCTGTAATCATATTAATCATTATTTCAGGAAAATGGAAGGTCGTGCTCAATACTCCTTGCTTCACCTCGTCGGTGATTCGGGCTTTGACATCCACTTTTCCACGGGGTGACTCCACACAAACATAATCTCCTTCAGAAATAAAATGTGTTGAGGCGTCTTCGGGATGTATCATCAGGTAGTCGTCTCCCAATAGTTCTTCATTGGATGTTCTGCGTGTCATTGCGCCACAATTGTAATGCTCCAGTTCACGGTTTGTAGTAAGTATGTATGGATAATCTTTTGCATTTTCAACCAATTCCTGCGTTTCGCGCCAGGGTTTGAAAACAAATTGCCCTTTCCCTATTTTAAACGTTTCCTTGTGCAGAATTTGAGTATCTGTTCCATCTTTGGCAACCGGCCATTGTTTTCCGTTTTTGCCTAAATTTTCCCAGGTAATCCCTGCAAAGAAAGGAACGATTTGCGAAATTTCTTCCAACATTGTTTTGGGGTCGTAATCCGGTTGTGGATAGCCCATTCTGTTCATTATATCTACAATAATTTGCCCGTCTGCTTTTGCCATCCCTGCAGGTTTTACTACTTGTCTTACGGCTTGAACACGTCGTTCACCATTGGTAAATGTGCCACTTTTTTCTAAAAAGGATGCTCCGGGA
>DAINOA010000009.1:0-6450 GCA_036735625.1 Planktosalinus sp.
ACCTCCGGGGGTTCGAATCCCTCTTTCTCCGCTTAGAGCAAAGCTCAATATCTGAAAAGTTATTGGGCTTTTGTTTTTTAGGAATGATAAAAACGTAGTTTTCAAAAATGTATAAAAAACAAAAGTCCAAATACTGCGAAAGCAGTATTTAGCTTTATTGTAAGGAGCGTGGGAATATGGGAAATTAAATCCCTCTTTCTCCGCAAAAGGAAAACCCACAACTTGCGTTGTGGGTTTTTTAATTTCCAGAAGCGTAAAATGTATACATTTGTAAGTGTATGGAAATAAAAAAATCAAGTAAGCGATAGCTTGGTTGGGTTTTCTATGATTGCGCCGAATTACCGTTTGAGACCAACTCTGTTAATCCCTCTTTTCTGAGAGAGTGACTATTTCCAAAAATCGATAGTGTAAATTAACGACTTGTTAGTTAATGTTCTACTAAACCCATAAAAAGCCTTGTGAAATGTTAAAATTGGACGTAATTTTATGTCTTTAACAAATAAAAACAATTTTGTAATGACCTTTTTAAATTTAGATAAAAAAAAGACCACCTTTACTGTTAATGAATTAAATATTCTCTTGGCAGATTTTCACCTTTATTATCAAAAATTGCGTAATTTTCACTGGAATATTGTTGGAAAAAGTTTTTTTGATCTTCACCTCAAGTTTGAGGAAATGTATGATGACACCAAACTAAAAGTAGATGAAATTGCAGAACGCATTTTAACTCTCAGATATCAACCCATAAGCAATTTGAGTGAATATTTAAAAATATCCAACATCAAAGAGTCTAAATCCTCCCTAAGTGATGTCCAAATGATTGACACTTTAATTGATGACCATGAACTTCTCTTAAAACAAATGAGAAAAGTTGTAGCTGCAGCAGACGCTGCTAAAGATGAAGGTACAATTGATTTGATTGGCGGTTACATCAGAGAACTTGAAAAAACAACCTGGATGCTTGATGCCTGGAGAATGAAAACAACAGAAAATCACCCTAAAGCCTAATTTAAAACATTAATTTTTCAAGTATGACCAACTACTTTGATATTACCAAAGCATTTGAAAAAGTTTTAGAAAAACTCTCAGGATGGGGAGAATCTATAATACTCAAAACACCTAATTTTATCCTCGCCATACTTATTTTTGTTGCTTTTTGGTATGCCGGAAAATACACCAGTCATTTCATAAAAAAAATACTTCTTAAAAAAGTTGCTCAAGAATCTATTAAAGCGATTTTGGCTAGGACTTCTTTTATTGTTATTATCGTTATAGGCTTTTTTACAGCGCTTGCCATTCTTGATCTTGATAAGGTTTTAACCTCTGTTCTTGCAGGTGCCGGTGTTGTTGGTTTGGCAATTGGTTTAGCTCTTCAAGGCACCTTACACAATACATTTTCCGGGTTTATTTTATCCTTTTTACCTAATATCCAAATTGGCGACTGGATTGTCACAAACAATCATGAGGGACAAGTAGTTGATATCAACTTAAGGAGTGTAACCATTATAGAGGCAGACAATAATGCTGTGGTGATTCCCAATTCAAAAATTATTGACTCCCCCTTTAAAAACTTTACCGGATCAAGCAGATCCAGAATCTTTGTGGAATGTGGCGTGGGCTATGAAAGCGATCTTGAACTTGTTAAAAAAGTAACTGAAAATGCAATTGCCGAAATATTTACTCAAAATGGGAATGAAGAAATTGAATTCTTCTATACCGGTTTTGGCGACAGTTCCATAAACTATGTAATAAGATATTGGACAGATGTGAAAAATAGAAAAGACATACTAAAAGCTCAAAGCGAAGGTATTCTAGCCATTAAGAAAGCTTATAATAAGAATAATATCAATATCCCGTTCCCAATCAGAACATTGGATTTTGGCAAAAATAAATTCAGGTCAGAAACCATTACCATTAAAAATAGTGAAGATTAAAATGTCCCGTTTTTTATTATTTCATCAATACATCTTATTTTTATTGGTATTTTAAGAATATTTTATTCAGACTACTATAAATTTGCAAAAAACAACCCCTATGAGATTTTTAAGTTTAATACTGCTAGTTCTTGTTGTTCAGTCCTGTCAAGATAGCTCAAAAACGATCACCTTTAACGGAACAATTCCGGGCGCAGAAGACAAATCAAAAGTGTATTTTCAAAAAGTAAATGAGAACAATCAACCCTATGATGTAGATACTCTTGAAATTTTAAACGGGTCCTTTACATTTGAACTTGATAAGGTTAAAGATGCAGAAGTAGGTCTGCTTAATTTTAGAAACCTCAATGTTACCCTTGTTTTCTTTATAGAAAGTGAAAACATTGAAGCTCAATTTGACTACAACAATTTATATGGCACCAACTTTTCTGGAGGAAAGGAAAATGAACTTTTTACTACTTTTAAGGAGCGAATAATCGAGTTTGATAAACGAAAAACTGAAAACCAACAAGCCATGAATGAAGCCCGCAGTAACATGTCCAATCAAGACATTGTGAGACTTCAAACCGAAGCGGCTATTTTAAGTAATGAAGAGCAGGTTTATAAAAAAGAGTTTGTTGACAAAAACTCAAATTCAATCATCGCGATGATGATGCTTAACGAAATGATTTCAAAAAAAGAAGTCACACTCGCTGAAGTCGAATCCTATTTAAAAAATCGCAATTCAAATCTTCAGGAAAATGTGTTTTACAGGCTCGTTAAATTAAATATGGAAACACTTAGAGGTGCAAATGTTGGAAATATGGCTCCCCCATTTTCAGGGCCAGACCCCGATGGAAATATCATCTCGCTTCAAGACGCTCTTGGCAAAGTAACCCTTATTGACTTTTGGGCTTCGTGGTGCAGACCGTGTCGCGTTGAAAACCCAAACGTAGTAAGAGTGCACAATCAGTATAAAGACCAAGGCTTCAACATCATTAGTGTATCACTTGATAGACCAGACCAGAGAGCCCAGTGGCTGAAAGCAATTGAAGATGATAAAATGGATTGGTATCATGTTTCAAACTTACAGTTTTGGAATGACCCAATCGCAAAAGAATATGGAGTGCGGTCAATTCCGGCAACTTTTATTGTAGATGAAACCGGAAAAATAGTCGCTAAAAACCTTCGAGGTCCCGCATTGGGCAGAAAAGTAGGTGAAGTCTTGGGTAATCTATAAAAAAATACCTCGATGAAATCTATCGAGGTATTACAAAAGTTTTTTTATTATAAAAGTTCAAAAACTACCTGTATTTTAACTTTCATTTCCATTTCACCGACTGCTAGGGTTTCTCCACCACCATCACCCATCATAACTGCCTCAGATCGATACAAAGGCATTGGTGGATTATAATTTCCTTGCTCACTAATTTGCAGGGCTTTGCCAATTTTTTGATTTAAAACACCTGCATATTCTTGTGCTTTTAGTTTTGCATTTGCAATAGCATTTTTGCGAGCTTGCGATTTTAATTCTTCAGCTTTTGAAGAACCAAAAGAAATCCCATCTATACTGTTTATCCCTTTTTGAACCAAACCTGATATCAAGGGGTCATACTTTTTCAAATCTCTCACTACGACTGTTATGGTTTGTCTTGCTTGAAAATTATAGGTTTTTGTGTTGTAATCATACCGTTTGTTTAAAGTGACATATTGGGTTTGCACATCCTTAGCTTCCACACCACTTTGCTTGATGTGTTTCAAAACGGCATCAACCGTTTTATCATTAAGTGTTTTGAGGGAAATCACATCGTCACCGGTGTTTTCAACAGACATACTAATGGTCACTAGGTCTGGAACGACGGTAACAATTCCTTCACCTGTAACATTGACAATAGATTGAAATTTTTCCTGAGCCATAATTTGAAGTGATAAGAGTACTAAAAGTACAGAAATTAATTTTTTCATAATAGGTTTTTAAATATTTTAAAGTTTCTAAACAACAGTTATACCAAATTTATAATTTTCCCATTCTTTGCATTAAAAAAAGTAAAATTATAGGCACTGCCAGCAAAACAATAATCCACATTTGGGTATAAAATAAAGTGGGTACAAAAAAAAGAGTCAACACATAACCGGCAATAGCACCACCAAAATGAGCATCGTGCCCAATGTTTCCCAATCGTTTTTTCATTCCATAAATTGAATACAGCAAATACCCTATACCAATCACCCAGGCAGGAATGGGAATAGGAATAAAAAATAAATACAAGGGCATATCTGGATAAAAAAGAATTGCAGAGTATAAAATACCTACCACGCCTCCACTAGCGCCTACAGCAGTATAATGAGCCTCATTTTTGTGAAAGTAATAGGACAAGAAATTTCCGGCAAGTATACTAATTATGTAGATTATTAAAAAAGAGGTTTGACCTAAACTCAAAATGACAACCTCTGCAAAAAAATAGAGTGTTATCATATTAAAAAGTAAATGCATCATATCTACATGCAAAAAAGCCGACGAAAAATACCTAAAATACTCTCCCCTCTTAATGGAAGCAATATTGAATTTATATTTTTCAAAAAAAGAATAATCATTAAACCCTTTCAGAGAAATAATAAAATTAGCAGCAATAATAATGATTGTAATGACGCTCAAAGTACCCATAGAATTTTCTGAAATTACAGAATTACGAAGTTACACAATTAAAACAAGCTTGTGTTTTATCGATATAAAAATAAATAATTTAAAAACCTTCTCATAAAATAACCTCTATATTTGTAAAAAAAATAATGAAATTAGTCCTCTTTATATTTACATATCCATTGCTGTGGCTTATTTCAATACTGCCATTTCGGCTCTTGTATATACTATCAGACGGTGTGTATCTTTTAATGTATTACATTGTTGGTTACCGAAAAAAAACAGTGAGATATAACTTAAAATTAGCCCTCCCAAACTTAACTGATAAAGAGCGTCTTGCAATCGAAAAAAAATCTTTCAGACACCTGTGTGATATGTTTCTGGAAGTTGTAAAAACGATGACCATTTCTGGTAGCGAGATGGATAAACGATTTCAGTTCTCAAACCTTGAAGTTTATAAAGACCTTGAAAAAAAAGGAAAAAGTATTGCTTTGGTTTGCGCTCATTATGCAAGCTATGAATGGGTTATCTCTATGAACAAGTATATTGATTTCAAAGGTTTTGCGATTTATAAGAAAATAACCAATCCTTATTTTGATACTTTACTGAGAAAGATTCGCTCCAAACACAAAGCCTTTTTAATAACAACCAAAGAAACCATCGAAAAAATTGAAGAAAACCACCAAAAAGGAGATTTAAGTGTTTATGGTTTTGCGGGAGACCAATCGCCCAAACTCGGCAAAGCAAAATATTGGGGAACGTTTATGGGTATTGAAGTTCCAATTCATACCGGTGCTGAAATGCTTGCCAAACGGTTTGATATGAATGTTATTTTTTTAAAAGTAAAACGTAAAAAAAGAGGCTTTTATGAAGCTTCATTTGAAGTCCTATCAGAAAATGTAAAAACAATTCCTGATTATCAAATCACAGATACTTTTATTCAAAAAGTAGAAGAACAAATCAAGGAAGCCCCAGAGTTTTATTTCTGGACACACAAGCGTTTTAAACATGCGAAAGGTTTGAAATGATAGATTTATCTAAACCTCACAAGTTTTTTAAACCTTTCAGGTCCCTCATTTGGGCTGTTTACACCAATAACGATTAACCAATAACTAATCCATTAATTTCATCAATAAACCTGTCTGCCAGATTATCTGCTATTTCCTGAGTTTTGGCTTCAGTATAAATTCTAATGATAGGCTCTGTATTGGATTTTCTCAAATGTACCCAATTATCCGGAAAGTCAATTTTTACACCGTCAATGGTGGTCAGGTTTTCTCCGGCATATTTATCCTGCATTTTTTGAAGCAAAGCATCCACATCAAGTCCTTCTGTTAATTGAATTTTTTTCTTGCTCATATAATAGCTGGGGTATGACGCTCTGAGTTCACTTACATTAAGTTTCTTTTCTGCCAAAAGGCTTAAAAACAAGGCAATACCCACAAGTGCATCTCTACCATAATGAGATTCTGGATAAATCACACCACCATTTCCTTCTCCACCAATGATGGCATTGGTATCTTTCATCAATTTTACCACATTTACTTCACCCACAGCACTTGCTTGATAAAATCCTCCGTGTTTTTCGGTAACATCACGCAAGGCGCGAGAGGATGACATATTACTTACGGTGTTTCCGGGTGTTTTACTCAGTACATAGTCTGCACAAGCAACGAGTGTATATTCTTCTCCAAACATTTCGCCATTTTCAGAAATCAATGCCAGGCGATCCACATCTGGATCAACAACAATTCCAAGGTCTGCATTTTCTTTAACCACCCTTGCTGAAATCTCGCCAAGATGTTCTTTCAATGGCTCGGGATTGTGCGGAAATTCACCATTGGGAGTGCAGTAAAGCTTTATGACATGTACGCCCAATCGGTCTAAAAGAAGTGG
>DAINOA010000009.1:6460-8972 GCA_036735625.1 Planktosalinus sp.
CAATACCGCCGGTAGAGTTTACGGCATCGACCACTACTTTAAAGTTGGCTGCTTTGATTGCATCTTCATTCACAAGAGGTAAATCTAAAACCATGTCTATATGAATATCAATATAGGCATCATTTTTTGTGATTTCACCCAGGGAATCTACTTCAGCAAATTTAAAATTTTCAGCTTCGGCAAATTCAAGTATTAATTTTCCTTCGGTATCGTTTAAAAATTCGCCTTTGGCATCAAGCAACTTCAAGGCATTCCATTGTTTTGGATTGTGACTGGCAGTGAGTATAATTCCGCCATCAGCGTGCTCTTCAGTGACAGCAATTTCTACTGTGGGCGTTGTTGAAAGACCCACATCAACAACGTGAATTCCCATTCCAACAAGGGTTTGCATTACAAGTTCCTGGATCATTTCACCTGAAATGCGGGCATCTCTGCCCACTACCACACGATAGTTATCTTTATTGCGTTGTTGTTTTATCCAGCTTCCATAAGCTGCGGCAAACTTTACAGTATCGATGGGAGTTAAATTCTCACCCACAGCACCTCCAATGGTTCCTCGTATTCCTGAAATAGATTTTATTAAAGTCATTTATAGATTTTAGACATGAGATAATAGAAATAAGATTTATGAGCTAATCTTTAGTAACCCAACTCAAAATCTATTTTACAAATATACAATTCAAAAACGGGAATACTTCAATGTGAATTTGTAAATTGGCTCTATGAATTTCTTAGCCCATATATACCTTTCGGGTAATGATAACGAGTTGATTATCGGAAACTTCATTGCAGATGGTATCAAAGGGAAAAAGTATAAAAAGTTTTCGTCGGGTATTCAAAAAGGAATTTTACTGCATCGGGAAATAGATACGTTTACAGATGCGCATCCTATCGTTAGGCAAAGCACAAAGAGGCTTCATAAAAATTACGGACATTACAGCGGGATTATTGTTGATATTCTTTACGACCATTTTTTAGCAAAAAACTGGTCGAGATACAGCGATATTCCTTTAAATGTATTTGTAGAAAACTTTTATCAATTGCTCAGGGATTCCTTTGACTTGCTTCCCTCCCGCATTCAAAAAATGATGCCTTATATGATAGCAGACAACTGGCTTTTGAGCTATGCAACCATTGATGGGATTAGTAAGATTTTATTTCAAATGAATTACCGCACCCAAAACAAATCTAAAATGAACCTTGCCGTTGGAGAACTTGAAGAATATTACAACGAATTTGAAACAGAATTCACTACTTTTTTTGATGAATTACTTTTATTTTCAAACCAAAAATTAAAAGAGTTATGCGCTTAATTTCATTCTTTTTTCTACTCCTTTTATTTTCCTGTAAAACAGAACAGCAACCCACCAAGAAAACAGGACTTATTTCTGAAAATGCCATGGTTGTTTCAGCCCGGGAAGAAGCCTCAGAAATTGGACTTTCTATTTTAAAACAAGGAGGCAATGCTTTTGACGCAATGGTTGCAACAGAGCTTGCGCTTGCTGTTTCTTTTCCGTTTGCAGGAAACATTGGTGGTGGAGGATTTATGGTCTATCGCACACACGACGGGCAAACCGGCACACTTGATTATCGGGAAAAGGCACCCCTTGCTGCACATAGCGATATGTATCTCGATGAAAATGGAGAAGTTATACCCGAAAAAAGCACTGTTGGCGGAATGGCAATTGGCGTTCCGGGAACCATCGCAGGTATTTTTGCTGCTCACGAAAAATTGGGTAGTTTGCCCATTGAAAAAATCATTGAACCCGTGATAGCGCTTGCTCAAAAAGGGGTTGTGGTCACTCCGGTTCAAGAAAAAAGTTTAAATAGAGCCCGTGATTTAATCATACAAACAAGTGGTGAAAACACTATTTTCTCAAAAGTATATAAAGAGGGTGATACCATCAAGCATCTGGCTTTCGCCGAAACACTTACCACAATAAAAAACAACGGTCGCGATGAATTTTACAAAGGTGAAACTGCTAAAAAAATAATTGATTTTCTAAAACAAAACGGAAGCATTATCACCTTAGAAGACCTTGAAAAGTATGAAGCAGTATGGCGAAATCCCATCATTTTTAATTACAAAGATTTAAAAATCATTTCTATGAGTCCGCCCTCGAGTGGCGGTGTTTGTTTGGGTCAAATCTTAAAAATGATTGAACCTTTTGATTTAAGAAGCTATGGACACAATAGCCTTGAAACTGTTCAACTTGTGGCTGAAGCATCACGACGCGCCTATGCAGACCGAAGCTACTACCTGGGTGACCCTGATTTTGTAGAAATTCCCTTAGATACGCTTTTAAGTGACAATTATTTATCTCAAAGAATGGCCAATTTTAGTTTTGAACAAGCCATTTCTTCTTCCTCTGTTAGCCATGGTAATATCACAATGAGTCAAGAATCCAATGAAACCACTCACTACTCAATTGTTGACCCTTTTGGAAATGCAGTTTCTGTAACAACAACCCTCAACGGAGGCTATGGATCTGCTGTGGTAGTCGATGGTGCC
>DAINOA010000009.1:8982-16549 GCA_036735625.1 Planktosalinus sp.
ACCCTCAACGGAGCTTATGGTTCCAAACTCTACTCTGAAGAATTAGGTTTCTTTTTCAATAACGAAATGGACGATTTTAGCTCCAAACCCGGTGAACCCAATATGTTTGGACTCATTGGAGCCGAAGGCAATCGCATCGAGCCCGAAAAAAGAATGTTAAGTTCCATGACACCCACTATCATAGAAAAGGAGGGTGAGTTGTGGATGGTGCTAGGCACTCCCGGTGGGTCAAGAATCATCACCACTGTTTTACAAACCATTTTAAATGTTTATGAATTTGATATGACCATGCAAGAAGCGGCAGATGCACCACGCTTTCACCACCAATGGCTACCAGATGAAATCACTTTTGAGGAAGGGTTTTCTAAAGAACTCTTTGAAAAGCTGACCGCAAAAGGATATACTACAACCCAAAAAGAAGCTCAAATACTTGGAAGTATCACAGCCATTTTAGTTCTGGAAAATGGTAATTTAGAAGCGGGAGCAGACAAAAGACGTGATAACAAAGGCCTTGGATTCTAGTCAATCAGCTGATTCAATCCTATATTTGTAGGGTTTTTACTACTCAGTGTAAGAAATTTGTGTAAATTAGCAGGCTTGTTAACTAGTAAATAACTAATTAAAAATTAAACAGTAAGAGGATTGGGGATTGTTTTTACTGACTTTTTACAAAAGATATCAATTGCCGGTAATGCATTATTGAGTTTGTATTTCTTGTAAGAAAATCAAAAGTAAAACAAACATATAATTAATAATATGCCTTCATTTGAATGATGATTCAAATTCTCCCCACTTCTACTGGAATGATTTAAATGGGAAATAAATCTTTTTTTAAAGATATAGGATCTCTCCTTCCGCTTATTTTAAGTGGATTGATTGTATTATTACTCAGTTTTTATTTATGGAGTAATGTACAGTCTAATCCTGAGTTTATTAGTTCTATACTCAGTGTTATGAACGTCACAATGGTTATAAGTGGTGTTCTTGCTACAGCAATCATGTTTTATCTTGCAACAATAGTTATAAACCTCAGAAACAAAAGAAACAGTATTGTATCAGATTTGGATAACGTGACTCAAAAAATGCATAGTTTCAGAAACATCATAGATTTGCTGTATCGTTCTAAAATGTGGTTACCAGGTTTGAAGCAATACCTTGATGAGGAATATGCAAATCTTAACTTTTTTGAAGTTAAGGAGTTTTACAAAGGATATTCAAAACTTGCTATTGAATTTTTACAAGAGAATCATCCTTATCAAGATACTGAAAATCTGTATCTTGAATTTAAAGCCATGTTAATTACATCTCCCAAGGAAAAAATTGTTTCAGAAAATATAAGATACCCCAGACATTATGACAATGCCATCGTTGAAAAATGGCTGGAACATAAATGTGGCTCCGGGTTGTGGTATTATTTTGGATATAAATTTGCAACTTATAAAAGTGCTCTTGATCTCGATTCGGTTTTTGAACGCCACCAAGATAAAATAATGACCCTGGCTCAATCTATTGACAGTAAAACCTTTGAAGACTCTTCATTTAATGAGGTATTTCTATCAAAACTGGGAGAATATATGAACAAAGAAGTAATACCAAAACTTCATCAATTTCAAACATTTGCAGCTCAAAAATTACCTAAAATGGTGAACTCCATTTTTAGTTTGTTTATAGTGCTTGTGAGTATGGGTGTATTGGTACCGCTTCTTTATGTCCTCTTAAATCTCGATACAACTTTTGCCATCATTAGTGTTTCAGTGACAATTGGTGTTATATTTTATATAATGACCTCTTTTTATCAATTCCTTACCAAAGAAATTGAGGTCTAAACTTCTGGTCTTTTAAACTTATTTTTAACAATCTCATTACAACAGCCATAGTAAATTCTGCATTGAAATAAGTATCTTTGCAGCTATGGCAAAAAATAACGATTTTATCACTGTTTTGGGCGCGCGCGTCCACAACTTGAAAAACATTGATGTTAAAATTCCTAGAGAAAATCTTGTGGTAATCACCGGGCTTTCGGGCAGTGGAAAATCATCACTTGCTTTTGACACCATTTATGCTGAAGGGCAACGTCGTTATATCGAAACATTTTCTGCTTATGCCAGGCAATTTCTGGGAGGTCTTGAACGACCCGATGTAGATAAAATCGACGGTCTTTCACCAGTCATAGCCATAGAGCAAAAAACAACTAGTAAAAGTCCACGTTCAACCGTGGGCACAATCACAGAAATTTATGATTTTCTGAGACTTCTCTATGCCCGTGCGGCAGATGCTTACAGTTATAATACCGGTGAAAAGATGGTGAGTTATTCTGATGAGCAAATAAAATCATTGATAGAAGAAGATTATTTGGATAAAAAAATCATTATTCTAGCTCCTGTAGTTCGCTCAAGAAAAGGTCATTACAGAGAACTTTTTGAACAAATTGCCAAACAAGGATTTTTAAAAGTAAGGATTGATGGTGAGCTTTTTGACATAACAAAAGGAATGAAAGTGGACCGATACAAAACTCACGACATTGAAATTGTGATAGACAGACTCCAGCTTACAAAAGGAAAAGAATATCAAAATCGACTTCAAGAAGCCATTAAAACAAGTATGTATCACGGCAACGATGTGATGATGCTCATTGAGCCGGAAGTGCTAGATGTGCGCTATTTTAGCAGGGCATTGATGTGCCCTAAGACAGGAATCTCTTATCCCATGCCTGAGCCCAATAACTTTTCGTTCAATTCGCCAAAAGGGATGTGCACTCATTGCAATGGCTTGGGACATCTTTATGAAGTGAATATTGATAAAATTGTACCAGATAAAAAGCTTTCAATTAAGCAGGGAGCTTTAGCACCGCAAGGCTCTCAAAAAAACAATTGGATTTTCAAACAACTGGAACTCATTGCAGAACGCTACCGGTTTAAACTGAGTGACCCTTTTGATAAAATACCTGAAGAAGCCGTGCAAATGATTTTATTTGGCGGAAAAGAAAAATTTGATATTGAAAATAAAACACTGGGAATTACCCGAAACTATAAAATTGATTTTGAAGGCATCGCCACTTTTATTCAGAATACATTCAATAACAATGAGTCCACCTCTTTGAAACGTTGGGCAAAAGAATTTATGAACCACATCGCTTGTCCTGAATGTGAGGGCAGCCGTTTAAAAAAAGACTCCCTGTTCTTTAAAATTAACGACAAAAATATTGCTGAATTGGCAGCAATGGATATAGACGAGCTTCAAAAATGGTTCTTGTCACTTCCTGAAAATTTATCAGACAAACAATTACAAATCGCCGGTGAAATTTTAAAAGAAGTCACCACACGCATTCAGTTTTTAACTGATGTTGGGTTAAACTACCTTTCTCTGGGTCGCAGTTCAAAATCCTTATCGGGGGGTGAAGCCCAACGCATAAGGCTTGCTACTCAAATTGGCTCTCAACTCGTTGGAGTCCTTTACATTCTTGATGAGCCCAGTATTGGCTTGCACCAAAGAGACAATGAACGGCTCATAAGAGCACTTATGCAATTGAGGGATTTAGGAAATTCTGTTATTGTAGTTGAACACGATAAAGATATGATTGAATGTGCAGACCATATTATAGATATTGGCCCTGCAGCCGGAAAGTTTGGCGGTGAAATAATTTCAGAAGGAACACCAGTTGTTGTAAAAAAACACAACACAATAACTGCACATTATCTCAACAACGAAAAGCAAATTGAGATTCCAAAAAAGCGACGAAATGGGAATGGAAAATCCATCAAACTCACCGGAGCAACAGGCAATAATTTAAAAAATGTTACTCTTGAAATTCCGTTAGGTAAAATGGTGGGAGTCACTGGAGTTTCTGGAAGCGGTAAATCATCGCTTATCAACGAAACACTCTACCCTATTTTAAACGCACATTATTTTAATGGTGTTAAAAAACCTTTACCCTACAAAAAAATTTCCGGTCTGGAGCACATTGATAAAGTTATTGACGTGAATCAAGCACCTATTGGTAGAACACCACGTTCAAACCCTGCAACATATACCGGTGTTTTTTCTGAAATTAGAAATCTGTTTGCAAAAATGCCCGAAGCGATGATACGCGGTTATAAACCGGGAAGATTTAGTTTTAATGTAAAAGGAGGACGTTGTGAAACCTGTCAAGGAGGGGGCTTGAAAGTTATTGAAATGAATTTCCTGCCAGATGTCTATGTAGAATGTGAAAGCTGCCAAGGCAAACGATTTAACAGAGAAACTTTAGAAATAAGATATAAAGGAAAATCAATTTATGACGTGCTTGAGATGACCATTAATGAAGCTGTTCCCTTTTTTGAACACATCCCAAAAATAGTTAGAAAAATAAAAACCATTCAGGATGTGGGGTTGGGTTATATCACCTTAGGACAACAGTCAACAACCCTGTCTGGAGGTGAAGCACAACGCATTAAACTCGCCACAGAACTTTCCAAACGAGATACCGGAAATACCCTTTATATACTTGACGAACCCACAACAGGGCTGCATTTTGAAGACATAAGAGTATTGCTTTTGGTTTTAAATAAACTCGTCGAAAAAGGAAATACAGTCGTTATCATAGAACACAATATGGACGTTATAAAAACGGTTGACCACATTATAGACATTGGTCTTGAAGGCGGAAAAAAGGGTGGAAAAATTATTGCTTCCGGCACACCTGAGGAAGTTGCAAATCACAAATCCAGTCATACCGCAAGATTCTTAAAAAAAGAGTTATTTTAGCGAAATAACAGTAGGATAAAAACAGTTTAATTTGTTTTAGTAAAAGAAAATATGAGAAAAGATAAACACAGTAGAGAATGGAATGAAGTTAAAACCAACGACTCGTGGGCAATTTTTAAAATTATGGGCGAGTTTGTCAATGGTTATGAAAAGTTAAGCCGCATTGGACCTTGTGTTTCCATTTTTGGATCTGCCAGAACAAAACCAGATGAAAAATACTACAGGCTAGCCGAAAAAATTGCTCAAAAAATAACTGAAAGTGGCTATGGAGTTATCACAGGTGGAGGACCCGGTATAATGGAGGCCGGAAATAAGGGAGCGCATCTTGCAGGTGGGACTTCAGTGGGTTTGAACATTGCATTGCCTTTTGAGCAACACGACAACCCTTATATTGATAGTGATAAAAGCCTTGATTTTGATTATTTTTTTGTTAGAAAAGTAATGTTTGTTAAATACTCTCAAGGCTTTGTAGTGATGCCGGGTGGTTTTGGAACGCTCGATGAACTATTTGAAGCTTTGACATTGATACAAACTAACAAAATTGACTCATTTCCCATCATTTTAGTGGGAAGAGACTATTGGTCAGGTTTACTGGACTGGATAAAAAAAACACTTTCAGAAACGTTTAGAACAATAAGTCCAGAAGATATTAACTTGATTCATCTGGTTGATACAGAAGATGAAGTGTTAAAAATACTCGATGAATTTTATGGAAAATACAACCTGAGCCCAAATTTCTAAACAAATTTTGTTATGCAACTTAAAAAAATATTTTTACTCAGTTTATTAATTTTAGTTCAGGGCGCTTTTGCTCAGGAAACTATTAAAACAATGTTTTACAATGTTTTTGATTTTCCTTCAGCACCACCTGCCAATAAAACAGAACGACTTAAAAATATCCTCCAGGTTTATGAACCTGATATTTTTATGGTTTGTGAAGTAGAAAATGAATTTGGCGCAGATCTTATTTTAAACAATTCCTTAAACTTTGATGAGGTTTTATTTGAAAGAGCTCCTTTTTTTCCAAATCAATCCGGAATTTCTGAAATTCAACAAATGATTTATTTTAAGTCTTCAAAATTTAGTCTGGAAACCGTTGATATAATACAAACAACAGTAAGAGATATTAACCGGTATCAATTAAAACTTAAGTCTGATGATCAAGCCACAAACCCTTTATTTATCGATATTTATGTAGCCCACTTAAAATCCAGCCAAGGCACTGCAAATCAGCAATTGAGATTACAGATGGTCACAGAATTAATCAATTACCTCAACGATGTTGACCCAGATTCTTATGTTATTTTTGCCGGTGACCTTAATATTTATACTGCTACTGAGCCTGCATACCAATTTTTACTTGACCAAAATAATTCAATCACTTTTAAAGACCCTATCGATGCTCCCGGAAATTGGCACACCAATCCAAATTTTGCCTATTTACACACCCAGAGCACTCGTTTAAGTAATGGAGGTTTTGGAGGTGGTGCCGGGGGTGGACTCGATGACAGGTTTGATTTTATACTGTTGTCTGAAAACATGTTTGATAATGATGAATTAATGTATGTTGACAATTCTTATAAAGCATTTGGAAACAATGGAAACTGCTATGACAACCGCATAGACTCACCAGATTGTGATGGCGAATTTGGAGCAGATTTGAGAAGTGACCTTTATTGGGTTAGTGATCACCTGCCGGTTGTAATGGAATTACAAACAGATAGAGTTCTCACTACAAATACAACAGTATACACAGAGTTGATTCAATTTCCAAATGGGAATATGACTGATGATTTATTACTCGTTCAGGTGCATCCCAGTATTCAATATGAAGTGGATTTTAACGTATATAATGTTTTAGGACAAAAAATTCTATCCATTCCAAACAATGGACAGACAGAATTTAGCATTGATATTTCAGCACTTTCAAAAGGACTCTATTACCTGAACTCAACAACCCAAAACAATAAAACCTTTAGGATTATAAAAAAATAACAATTCCCCAAAAACTGAGGAATAGAATATGATAAAAGCGATTACATCATTTTTATGTTTAATATCCTGCATACTTTGTGAAGGTTTGTTTTCACAGCACGATATTACTATTAATGCTGAACTCGACACAAAGGAGCATCTCATCCAAATTAGACAAAAAATTGTTTATAACAACACCTCAAATACAACACTTGATACCATTTACTTTCTAGATTGGGCCAATGCTTTTTCAAAAAAAACCACGCCATTGGCAAAACGTTTTGCAGAAAACTTTCAAAGTAACTTTCATTTTGAAAGAAGTCACAATCGAGGTCGCACGTTCTTTCATTCCATTTCAAATGACGCTTTTTCAACCCTTGAATGGAAAAGGGGTGACCAACTTGACATCATTAAAGCTATTCCCGAAAAACCGATTGCTCCCGGCGAGAGCTATACTTTTCATTTAATTTATGAAGTAAAACTACCCGACGCCAAGTTTACCCGTTTTGGACATTTAAAAAATGGTGATTTTAACCTTAAGTACTGGTTTATAAGTCCGGCAGTATTTGATGGTAGCTGGAAACACTACAGCCATAAAAACCTGAATGATTATTTTATGCCACCTTCTGCGATAAACATTCAGTTTAAAGCTCCGGAATATTACCATCTAACAACAGACCTAAATATTGAAGACGAATTCATTGCAAATGGATTTAAAACTACTTACCTCCGGGGCGAAAGTCGTAATTCTGCAACCATCTACCTTCAACAGGAAAACGCTTTTGAAGTCATAGTTACAGATGATGTTGAGGTTCATACAAGTATAGACGATAAAGGCTTATACCCGCCC
>DAINOA010000009.1:16559-35060 GCA_036735625.1 Planktosalinus sp.
CCTAAAAGCCATTCAAATAGATCGCATCATCAAGTATCTCGAGAGTGAATTAGGACCATATCCTTTTGAAAAGATGGTCATTTCTGATGAGGATTATAAATCAGATCCGGCTTATGGCTTAAATCAATTACCAAGTTTTATAAGGCCCTTTCCTGATGGTTTTCAATATGATATTGAACAGTTGAAAACCATCACTGGTGTTTTTATAAAAAATACCCTTAACTTAAATCCACGAGATGAACACTGGTTTTTAAGCTCATTGCAAATTTATCTGATGATGAAATATACAGATATCTATTATCCCGATATGAAAATAGTGGGAAATCTAAGTAGGGTCTGGGGTATAAGATGGCTTCACGCAGCTCAATTAAATTTCAATGACCAATATCCATTTTTATATCTCAATTCAGCAAGATTAAATCTTGATCAAGCTTTATCAACGCCACGCGATTCACTCATAAAGTTCAATGCTGAAATTGCATCCGGCTATAAGGGAGGCGTGGGTTTAAACTATTTAGACCAGTATCTTAGTGAAAATATACTTTCTGAAAGTTTAAAAGAATTTTATCAAGAAAATGCATTAAAATTGGCTTCCGCCGAAAGGTTTGAAAAGATAATTAAATCAAAAACAGAAAAAAACATCGATTGGTTCTTTGAAGAATATGTGGGATCAAACCAAAAGTTTGATTACAAAATTAGTCACATCAAAAAGGAAAACGATTCTATTCAAGTAACCATAAAAAACAAAAGTGAAAACTCACTCCCATTTCCATTATATGGAATGAACAAAAAAAATAGTGTTTACTCACAATGGCTAGAAGGATTTAATGGTACAAAAACAATCACATCACTTGCTAATGGTGTTGACAGGTTTGCGATAGATTACAATCAAATTATACCGGAATACAACAAAAGAAACAATTACAGAAAAGTTAAGGGACTTTTTAAAAAACCATCACAAGTTAGAATCCTACAAGATGTGGAAGACCCAGAATACCATCAACTCTTTGTAATACCTATTTTTGAATACAACCTTTATGATGGTTTAACAATGGGTCCAAGATTATATAACAAAACCGTTTTGGCAAAAAACTTTTTGTTTAAGATTGACCCTCTTTATGGATTTACTTCAAATACTATTGTGGGAGGAGGAAGTTTGAGATATTCTTTGGATTTTCAAAATCAAGAAATGTATTTTATGAATTTTGGTACATCATACAATCGATTTTCTTATAATACAAATTTATTTTACAATCGATTTAATATTTGGAGTAGTATTGCTTTTAGAGATAAAAACTTGAGAAGTAATAAAAGAAGCTTTATAAATATAAGAAATATAAACGTAAAAAGGGATATTGATTTTGATGTTGTAATTCCCCAAGAACCTAATTACAATGTCTTGAATCTACAGTATGTGTATTCTAATGCAAATTTAATTGACTATTTCAGGTTTAAGTTTGATTATGAAATCTCAGATAAATTTCAAAAAGTTTACAGCACTTTAGAATACAGAAAACTGTTTTTAAGTAACCGGCAGCTCAATTTAAGATTGTTTGCCGGCACTTTTTTACAAAACAACGATCGCTCGGGTTCAGACTTTTTTAGTTTTGCTTTAGACCGCCCCACAGATTATCTTTTTGACTACAACTATTATGGAAGGTCTGAAGATACAGGATTGTTTAGTCAACAATTAATCATCGCTGAAGGTGGTTTTAAATCAAAATTTGACACCGCTTTTGCAAACAGTTGGATGACTTCATTAAACGCCAGTACAAACATCTGGAAATGGATACTTGTCTATGGTGATGTGGGTCTTGTAAACAACCGTGATTTGGGCACACAAGCTTTTTATGATTCAGGTATTAGACTAAATTTAGTCGCAGATTTCTTTGAATTATACTTTCCTCTATATTCAAGCAATGGTTGGGAACCCGGGATTGACAACTACAGTCAAAAAATAAGGTTTATTGTTACACTTAGCCCTGATACCCTTTTTAGACTATTTACAAGGAGGTGGTATTAAACTTTATCGACCACAACTTTGTATGTTGGATCTTCGAGTATATTTACCTCGATAATTTCATCTGCATTTTTCAATAGTTTTCTACAGTCAGGGCTTAGGTGTCTCAAGTGAACTTTCTTTCCTTGTTTGTGGTAGCGTTCAGTAATTTTGTTTAAGGCTTCAATAGCAGACATATCCACTACCCTACTTTCAGAGAAATCTATGATAACCTCATCAGGATCACCCAAAATATCAAACTTTTCATTGAACAGTGTTACTGAACCAAAAAACAGGGGTCCGTATATTTCATAATGCTTCACCCCGTCTTCATCAACATACTTTCTGGCACGTATCCTCTTGGCATTATCCCATGCAAAAACCAGTGCCGAAATGATTACGCCAATGAGAACCGCGAGAGCCAAATTATGAATAATCGCCGTGACAAGAGTGACCAATACCATCACCAATACGTCAGATTTTGGCATTTTATTCAATGTGCGAATGCTTGCCCACTCAAATGTTCCAATAGCAACCATAATCATTAGTCCGGTTAAAGCCGCCATGGGTAATAATTCAATCACTCCGGAGCCAAACATAATAAATATAAGTAGCATCACTGCAGCCACAATTCCTGAAAGTCTTGCTCTGGCTCCTGAAGAAACATTGATTAAACTTTGACCAATCATGGCACAGCCACCCATCCCCGAGAAAAATCCTGAAGTGATGTTTGCTGCTCCCTGAGCAACACATTCTCTGTTGCTCTGTCCACGGGTTTCAGTGATTTCATCAATGATATTCAGGGTCAATAAACTTTCTATCAATCCTACACCTGCAACAATGGATGCATAAGGTAGAATAATCATCAATGTTTCAAAAGTAAACGGAACTGCGGGAATATTAAAGGGTGGAAATCCACCTTTAATCGAGGCGATATCTCCTACTGTTTTGGTGTCCATACCAAAGAAAAATACGATTCCAAAAACCACCAAAATAGCGGTTAATGATGCGGGTATGGCCTTTGTCAATTTAGGAAGGCCCCAAATGATTAACATGGTTAACAAAACAAGACCTAACAAAAGGTAAAGCGACCCGCCGGTCAACCAGTTTCCGGTATCATCTTTAAATTGATCAAGTTGTGACATAAAAATGATAATTGCCAGACCATTTACAAATCCAAAGATAACAGGATGAGGCACGAGCCTCATCAACTTTCCTAACTTTAAGAATCCTACAATGGCTTGCATAATTCCGGCTAAAATGACTGTTGCAAAAATATATTCGGGTCCGTGAGAGATTGCAAGACTAATAATAATCACAGCAATGGCACCGGTTGCTCCGGAAATCATTCCCGGTCTTCCTCCAAAAATGGAAGCAACAAGTCCCACAACAAAAGCTGCATACAAACCTGTTAAAGGAGAAAGTCCTGCAATTAAAGCAAAAGCAACAGCCTCAGGAATCAGCGCCATGGCAACAGTTAAACCTGCTAAAATTTCAATTTTGTAATCTACTTTTTGCTTAAAATCAAATAGGTTAATGTATTTCTTGTACCTCACTTTGTTGTACATTTTCTTTGAACTGTCTTTGATGTTTGAATAAGCTCCCATTTCAATTGGATTTGGTTTGGTTAAACAGTATAGGCAGTTATTTTATATACCTCGCTGAAAAAAGGTGCAAAAATAATAATAAAAGAAGGATTCTAAAGAATAAACTTTGGTTAATATTAAAGTAATTCGATACCGTCTTCTTTTATAGAAATCATCTTGTCTCTATAAAGAGCACCAATTGCTTTTTTAAATAGTTTTTTGCTGAGGCCCAATTGGTTTTTTATTTCTTCGGGGCTTGTTTTGTCGTGAAGTGGTAAAAATCCTCCGGCTGCTTTGAGTTCTTCATAGATAAACTCGGCATTGGGTTCAATACTTTTATAGCCTTCAGGTTGAATGACAACATCTATTTTTCCATCATCGCGCACTTTTTTAATATAGGCTTCCATTTTATCACCGGTACGGATGTCTTCAAAAATGTTTTCGATATAAATCAAACCCTCATGCTTTTGATTGATTATCACATTGGCACCTTTTTCGGTCAAGTGTGTTACTAATATATCTACTTTATCAAATTTTTTGACAGTTATATTTTCATTTGAAAGATGCTTTCTTGTTTTACTGGAGCCAACAAGTCTGTTAGTTTTCTCATCCAAATACATATAGACGATATACCAACTGCCTTCTTTCATAGGTCTGGCTTGTTCTTTAAAAGGAACCAATAATTGTTTTTCCAGTCCCCAATCCATAAAAGCTCCAATTTCATTTACAACCATACATCGCAAATAGGCAAATTCATTGAGGCTAATGTATTGCTTTAAAGTAGTAGCAACCGGCCGCTCCTCGTGGTCGAGGTATACAAAAACATCAAGGGTATCCCAGATTTTAAATTCTTTGGGAATGTATTTGTTTGGCAATAAGATTTCATTTCCGTCTTCGTCCGCCAGGTACAAACCTTGTGGGGTTTCTCTTATGATATCGAGTTGATTGTAATGGCCAATTTTAATCATTCTATTTTTTTGACAAAGGTAATCTAAAGTCATAAAAAAAGCGCCTTAAAATAGATGGCGCTTTTAGTTTTGTTTAAATCAGTCTATTTATATACTGATTCCTTCTTGAAATGTTTTGCCAATAAATAATAAACAACTGCTCTATATTTATTTCTGTTTGACCTGCCATACTGTTCCATAACAGCATCAATGGCTTTGTCAAGATCAGGGCTGTCTTTAAGGCCTAATTTACCAATGAGAAAATTCTTTTTAACTGTATCAAGCTCACTTTGGTCTGTACCCGAAACCGTTGAAGCATCTGCGTTGTAAATAGAAGGACCACAGCCTATGGTAACTTTAGTTAAAAAATCCATGTCGGCATTTACTTTGCATTTGTTTTTCAAATCATCTGCATACTTTGCAATTAATTCATCTCTTTTGCTCATATTATTTTTTTTAATGTTAATATTTATAAAATTACAAAAAAGATTTATTGATTAAAAGAATTTTACTTTAAGATTTCAATAAATTTAGTTCAAATGATTAAAGTAATTTAATAGAATGGTATCGTTTTCTAATCTCGGTGTTTTTATTTCTAGTAAGACAGGTGTCTCAGATTCTTGATAGAAGGTGGATAATTGAAATTCTAACTCATTTTGATTTGTTGCCAATCTAAAATCAATTTGATGCATTTCACAGAGTTGTTTAGCAGAAAAATTGTGAACCGTTTCAAAAAAAGTATCAAAATTTGGGGTGTTTTTTTCGCCGGGTAAAATCCTGAAAATTCCTCCTCCACTATTGTTGATGAGAATGATTCTAAACGTTTTTGGAATGTAATTATTCCAGAGTCCATTAGCATCGTAAAAAAAACTTAAGTCACCGGTTATAAATGTTACTGCTTTTTCACTCGCTACCGCTGCACCCACAGCTGTTGAAGTACTTCCGTCAATACCGCTTGTTCCTCTGTTACAAAACACAGCAAGAGAAGGATCTAAAGAAAACAATTGAGCATACCGCACTATCGCACTGTTACTTAATTGTAAAACAGTGCTTTTTGGAATTGCCTTAAGAATGTGCTCAAATACTTTTAAGTCTGAGAATGGGATTTTCTCTAGATAGGTTTGATGTTTGCTTTCTCTGAGATTTTTTATAGATAGCCATTTTGTTTGAAAGTCTGATGGAACAGATTTTGCTTTTTGTAAAAATGATTCAAAAAAATCTTGCGGACTCATTTTAAAGTGTTTACTTAAATAAAAATAAGTATCATAGGCTTTTTTCTCATCAATGTGCCAATGGTGTTTTGCCGGAAATTTTCTTAAAAAAGCTTTTACTTTTTTTGAAATAACCATGCCACCAAAGCTTATCAAAATATCGGGTTGAAGTTCTTTAAATTCTTCTTCAGATAGTGGTGCAATGAGTTGATCTATGGCGTTTATAAAATTGTTATGATGAAGATTTGATGTAGTTTCTGTAAAAACCAAAACGCTATCATCACTTGCAAGCTGATTGATAATGTGTTCTTCCAAAGAATTTGGCGATAAAACACCTGTGAGAATTAACTTTCGCTTTGCATTGTTCCAAATTGTTGCAAATTTTTCTAAATCGTCAGAAGGTAAACTCTTGTCTTTATTCGCCTGAACATTTTGAGGAAATACTGTTGGTATTTCAGTTTTTTGATAAAGCGGCTCTTCAAAAGGTGCATTGATATGCACCGGACCTTTCAATTCAATGGCCGAATTGATGGCAATGTTAATTTGGGTTTCGTTGTATTTTTGTTGCTCCTCCTCTATTTTAAGATTTGCGGAATAAATAATGTGCTTTTCAAAAATATTTTCCTGACGAATGGTTTGCCCGTCGCCTATGTCGATAAATTGTAGAGGTCTGTCAGCCGAAATCACAACAAGCGGAATATCACTGTAGAAAGCTTCAGCCACTGCCGGGTAAAAGTTTAGCACAGCAGAGCCAGATGTGCAAATTACTGCTGTGGGAGTGGCTGTTTGCTGAGCAATGCCAAGTGCAAAAAATGCAGCTGCACGTTCATCTACAATGCTATAAACATTAAAAAAAGGGTTTTCTGTAAATCCAATAGTGAGTGGTGCATTTCTAGAACCGGGACAAATAATGATATGTTTTATTCCTTTGGCTTGACAGAGCGCAACTATGGTTTGTGCTAAAGGTATTTTGGAGTAGTTCATCGGTTTGCAAAGTTACCGAAGAAAATCTGCTTTTAGTAAGGAATTAAGATAAAATTTGCATCATAGTATCTGCTTTAAAAACTGTTTCCTCCCACTCATCATTGGGTATTGAATCCTTTGTTATTCCACCACCAACAAACAAGGTTGCAACATCTTTATTGATTTTCATACAACGTAAATTTACATACAAATCTGCACTGGAAACATCTACAATGGGTGTCTCATCATAAATCTTTTCATTCATGTTTACTTCACCTAAAAAGCCTGTATAAAATTCTCTGTCATAATTTTCATTTGACTTAATAAATTGGGTTGCTTTATCTTTTGGCAAACCACAAACTGCCGGAGTGGGATGAAGTCGTTTTATTAGACAAGGGATATCACACAATCGTGTGTTAATGGTGCCGCCAATTTCTGTTTTTAAATGAATAACGTTTCCTGCTTTAAAAGTGGCTGGTTTTGAGATCATCAATATCGGAACAACTTTTTCCAAAGTGTTTTCCAAAAATTGAGTCACCAGTAACTGTTCTTCTTTTTCCTTTTCACTCCATATCACTTTTGACTCTTCTATATATTTTTGTGTTCCCGCAAGTGCCATTGTGCGAAAAGTCTTTTTTTCAAGTGAGAATAAGCTCTCTGGTGTTGCGCCCAACCACAGACCCACAGAAGGATGATGCCAACAATAAACAAATGCTAATGGATGTTTTTTTAATAGTTTTTCAAATAAATTTATGATGGAGTCTCCGGTTGTTAATTCTTTAATTTTCACCTCTTCCTTTCTTGACAACACTACTTTTTTTAAATCCCCATTTTTTACTGAATCTATACCTTTTTGAACTAATTCAATATGAGTATCTTTAAAATTTTTATTTTCAGGTGTTAATTTTGAAACTTTTGGATTATCAGGAAGTTCATTTTTTTGTAGGTAAAATCCAGAGTGTAGCTCACATTTTTCAATGGGAAACAAGATAGCATTCAAATCTGTGTCAAAAGGTGAAAAAACAAAACCACTTTCATTAAAGTTTGAGGTCACATAAAGTTTGTCATCATTTTGAAACAATCCCCTAATAGTTTCCTTACCTGGTTTTCTATAAACAACAAAAGGAAGTTGATCAGAATACTGCTGATGAACTTTATTAAACAAAATGTCTAAATTCATGAGGTTAAGATTTTTTGGCGGGGATGGTTATGGTTGTAAGTTTGACTAAAGATACTAATTCTTTTTGAGAATTTAAAATTTTGATTTGCCACAATTGTGTGGTTTTACCTTTATGAATAATTGTGGCAACAGCATCAACATACCCATCTTTTACAGACTTCACGTGATTTGCAGCAATCTCTATCCCTCTAACTGCTAAGTTTTCGGTATTTAAAAAAATAAATGCGCCTGCACTGCCAACACTTTCAGCTAAGGCAACAGAGGCACCACCATGTAAAACACCATCCGGTTGATGCACTTTTGAATTGACCGGCATTCGAGCCGTTAGCGAGTTTTCATCAAAATCGATAAAAGTAATACCCAAGGTTTCCATCAGGGTATTTCTACACATTTCATTACATTGGCTTAAAATTTCTTCTTTCCTCTTTTTCATAGCTTTAGTTTACCTTTGTAAAGTTACAAAACCAATAGATTATGAACCAAACTGAAATTGAAGTTTCTTATAAAACAATCAACACCTATTCCACAAAAAATAAACACACAAAATCAACTGAAAATATCTGGATGGCTTTTCATGGCATGGGTTATTTAAGTCGATACTTTATTGAATATTTTGACAGATTGGACAAAGAGAAAAATTACATTATAGCTCCTCAGGCCCCGGCAAAATACTACCAAGGTAAAGGGTTTAAATATGTGGGTGCTTCCTGGCTCACAAAAGAAAACACACTTCTTGAAACACAAAATGTTCTCAATTACACAGCTGCGGTAACAGAAAATGAGCATCTTTCCAAACACATGAAAAAGCTTATTGTTTTCGGTTTTTCACAAGGCGTTTCAATTGCTCTTAGATGGGTCGCTGCTGCAAAAGTGAATTGCAAAGCCATTGTAATTCATTCCGGAGGAATCCCCAAAGAACTCACTGCAGAAAATTTTTCATTCTTATCTGAAACCACTCCCGTTTATCTTATTTACGGAACTCAGGATGAGTACATCACAGAAGAACGAATACAAACCGAAAAGGAACTAGGTATTACACTTTTTGGCAACCGACTCCAAATTATCCCTTTTGATGGGAAACATATAGTAAATACAAACATTATAAAACTACTCGCAGACAAAAGTTAATTAAATTCCTACATTTTATCTACAAATATTTTGCACTTAGTCGAATATATTTGCAGATTAACTTCCAATTGTTGTACATTCGTTGCAATATTAAGATTTAATCCCAAATTAATCTACCTATGAAAGCACTAACCGCTCTAATTGCCTTTTGTTTTGCGTTGACCGCAACAGCTCAAATTTCATCAACCGAAAGACAAGCACTTGTCGATTTATTCCAAAGTACAAACGGTACTGAATGGAACACGGTTTGGGATTTGGAAAAACCTGAGAGTACCTGGTGGGGTGTAGAAATTAAAAACAATACCGTTGTTGGGATTGAAATGGGTTTCAACAATCTTCAAGGGGAATTGCCGGCGTCTATTGGTGATTTAAAAAACCTTGAATCACTCAAATTGTTTTTCAATCAAATTGGCGGAAGTCTGCCTGATGAATTGTTTACTTTAAAAAATCTTAAAACACTCGACTTAAACAGTAATCTTATTACAGGTTCTATTCCATCGTCAATAGGTGAATTGAACAACCTGGAAGAGCTATTGCTAAGCAGTAATAATTTGACGGGAATTCTTCCTTCTGAAATTGGAAGTCTCAATGAATTGAAAACTCTTGTTGTTTTTGACAACCACTTTTATGGAGATTTTCCTTTAGCCATCTCAAGTCTTGAAAATATCAATGAAGTTGTTATTGCTAGAAACAATTTCAATCCTGAGAGTTTAAAAACCTCTGTTGCCCAAATTATTTCTAATGGTGCCACTGTTGATTTTGACGAAATAAAAACGCACTCTCAAAATACTGAATTTGCAATTCTTGTAATGGATGATGAGAATTAATATAAATTAAATATAATTAAAAAGAGCAACTCAATTGAGTCGCTCTTTTTTGTATATAAAACTTTAATAGATTACTTTACTTCTTCAAAGTCAACATCTTCAACGTCACTGCTTTCTTTTTCAGTTCCGTTGCTGGATGCATCTCCAGATGGTTCACCTCCGGGAGATTTACCTTGTTGCTCGGCTTGTGCTTTGTACATTTCCTCTGAAGCTGTTTTCCAGGCTTCATTAATTTTGTCTAAAGCAGGCTGGATTAAAGCAATGTCTTTAGAGTCAAAAGCAGTCTTTAATTCCGCCAGTGCATCTTCAATCGGCTTTTTCTTATCTTCAGATAATTTTTCGCCAAATTCTTTCAGCTGACTCTCTGTTTGGAAAATCATAGCATCTGCTTCGTTGAGCTTGTCTGCTTTTTCTTTAGCCGCTTTATCGGCATCAGCATTGGCTTCCGCATCTGCTTTCATCTTTTTGATTTCTTCTTCGGTTAAACCGGAAGAAGCCTCAATCCTGATGTCCTGAGATTTGTTTGTAGCTTTATCTGTAGCACTAACTTTTATAATTCCGTTTGCATCAATGTCAAAGGTCACTTCAATTTGAGGAGTTCCCCTTCTCGCAGGCGGAATTCCATCTAAGTGAAAACGACCGATGGTTTTGTTGTCTGCTGCCATTGGGCGCTCCCCTTGCAACACGTGAATCTCAACACTGGGTTGATTGTCTGCTGCGGTTGAGAAAACCTGAGACTTCTTGGTTGGGATAGTCGTGTTTGCTTCAATGAGTTTTGTCAAAACACCTCCCATAGTTTCGATACCTAATGAAAGCGGGGTCACATCAAGAAGTAGAACATCTTTTACATCCCCGGTCAATACACCACCTTGAATGGCTGCACCAACGGCCACTACCTCATCAGGGTTTACCCCTTTGCTGGGTGCTTTTCCGAAGAATTTCTCAACAGCTTCCTGAACTGCAGGGATACGCGTTGATCCACCCACCAATATGATTTCATCAATATCGCTCTTTGACAGTCCGGCTGCTTTTAAAGCTTTCTCACAGGGAGCAATGGTTCTTTTTACCAAATCGCCAATCAATTGCTCAAACTTTGCTCTGGTCAAGGTGCGCACCAAGTGTTTTGGTCCGCTTGCCGTTGCAGTCACATAAGGCAGGTTGATTTCGGTTTGGGTTGAAGATGATAATTCAATTTTTGCTTTTTCGGCAGCTTCCTTTAGACGTTGTAACGCCATCGGGTCTTTACGAAGATCCATATCTTCTTCAGACTTAAATTCATCTGCCAGCCAGTTGATGATTTTTTGATCCACATCATCACCACCCAAATGGGTATCCCCATCAGTTGACAATACTTCAAAAACGCCATCACCCAATTCAAGGATAGAAACGTCGTGAGTACCACCACCAAAGTCAAACACTACAATCTTTTGGTCTTTTCCTTTTTTGTCCAATCCATAAGCAAGTGCTGCAGCTGTAGGCTCATTGATGATACGCTCCACTTTAAGGCCTGCAATTTCACCGGCTTCTTTGGTTGCCTGACGCTGTGCATCATTAAAGTAAGCAGGAACTGTAATTACAGCTCTTGATACTGATTGACCCAGGTAGTCTTCAGCGGTTTTCTTCATTTTCTGAAGCACCATTGCTGAAAGTTCCTGTGGGGTGTATAGTCGCCCGTCGATATCTACACGAGCGGTATCGTTATCGCCCTTCACAACTTTGTAAGCAGCATTTTCTGTCTCCTTCAATGATTCAGAATATTTATTACCCATAAAACGCTTGATGGAAGCGATGGTCTTGGTGGGGTTAGTTACTGCTTGACGTTTTGCAGGGTCACCCACTTTAATTTCTCCACCTTCCACAAATGCAATTACAGAGGGTGTGGTTCTTTTTCCTTCGGCATTAGGAATTACAGTTGGCTCACTACCTTCCATCACAGCTACGCAAGAGTTTGTTGTTCCTAAGTCGATTCCAATTATTTTACTCATAACTATTATTTAATTTAACTGTTTGTTCTATTTTTCAGTAGCAAATAGTCAATGATTGTGCCAGCGGAAAGTTTATGACAGGATGGCAGACGGGGTTTCAGGTTTCAAGTTTGTAGTTCCAAGTTTTGCTTCGCACAGTTCTCCCGCTCACTGATGAGTCGGGGCAGGCTGTTTCAGATTTAAAGTCTTATGATTTAAATCCTGTAGTCTTAAGTCCTTTTGGAACCTGCCCGTCCGGCAGGCGGGTTTGATACTTTGGAATTTGGAATTTTACTTCTTCGGTATATTCTCCAAAATCTCCAAAACAAACTTCCAGTATTTCTGAGCCGAGGAAATACTCGCTCGTTCATCAGGTGAGTGAGCGCCTTTGATGGTGGGTCCAAAGGAAATCATATCCATACCCGGGTAGTTTTGACCCAGGATACCACATTCCAACCCGGCGTGGCAGGCGGTAACGTTGGCTTTTTCACCATTCATTCTAAAGTAAATATCATCCAGCACCTTTAAAATGGCACTGTCGGGATTGGGTTCCCAGCCGGGATAATCGCCTGACAATGTTACTTCACAGCCCATCAGTTCAAAAGTGGAACGCAGGCTGTTGGCTAAATCCATTTTAGAACTTTCAACTGATGAGCGGGTCAAACATCCAATATGGATGCTTCCGTCTTTGACCAAAACCCGCGCTACATTGTTGGATGTTTCCACTAAATCAGTAATCGCCGGACTCATCCTGAACACCCCGTTATGTGCCGCATACACCGATTTTACCAAAAGCTCCTGTGCATCGGCATTCATAACTTTTTCGGGCATAGTGGCTTCTTTGATTTCAATTTTAAGTGCCGGTTCCAGGGTTTTAAATTCGGTATTGATGTCTTGGATCAGCAATTGCATTTCTGCTAAAAACGCTTCTTTATTTGTATTTGAAACAACAACTTCCGCATTGCTTTCACGTGGAATGGCGTTGCGCAGACTCCCACCATTAATAGTTGCTATTTGTGCACCAAACTCCTCTGTCGCTTTAAATAGCAAACGGTTCATCAGTTTGTTGGCATTGCCGAGGCCTTTGTGGATGTCCATACCGCTATGTCCGCCTTGAAGTCCTTGAACGGTGATGGTATATGCAGTGCTGTTTTCTTTGGGTGTTTCTGAAGTGTAATTTCTGGTGGCCGTCACATCAATCCCACCGGCACAACCAATGCCGATTTCGTCGTCTTCTTCGGTATCGAGGTTGAGGAGGATTTCGCCTTTGAGCAATCCGCCTTCCAGTCCTATCGCACCAGTCATTCCGGTTTCTTCATCGATTGTAAACAGTGCCTCTAGGGAAGGGTGTTTGATGGTATCACTTTCCAGAACAGCCATAATGGTTGCGACTCCCAGTCCGTTATCGGCACCAAGTGTGGTGCCTTTTGCACGCACCCAGTCGCCGTCGATATACATTTCTATTCCTTGGGTTTCAAAATCAAAATGGGTGTCGTTGTTTTTTTGGTGCACCATATCCAAGTGTGACTGCATCACGATGGCTTTGCGGTCTTCCATACCGGGACTGGCAGGTTTTCTGATGATGACGTTGCCCATCTTGTCGATATGGGTTTCAAGGCCCAGGCTTTCGCCAAAATTCTTCATAAACGCAATGACACGTTCTTCTTTTTTAGAGGCACGCGGCACGGCATTTAAATCAGTAAACTTGTTCCAAAGGGCTTTGGGTTCTATATTTCTTATCGCTTCATTCATGGGTGTTGGATTTCTGCAAAGGTAGAGAAAAGGTACGGGAGGAGTAAAAAGGATTTCAGAAGTACTAAAAAAACAAGATAATGAGCTTTTTTATAACAATAAACCCCTCTAACTTTTCTAAGATTTATTAAATAAATATAATAAAAAAATGTCTGAAAAACTACTTAAAGACTAACCGATTAAATGAGGTCAATTGAGGAGCTAATTTAATAACTGTCAATATTACAGGCTTTTAAGTTTTATTTTTCAGACATTCTTAAATTGTATGAGAGGAATTTAGTTAATTAGCTCCCCACTCTTTTAGTGAGTCTTGATTCATTTTTACGTAGTCTGCATTTCCGGCTTTTTGAGCTGCTGCAAGTGATTGACGAGCTGCTGAAATGGCACCGGCTTTATCACCTGCTCTTGCATAAATCAATGATTTGTTTCTCAATTGCCAAAAGGGTGGATTATCGTTACCGGCCATTGCTTTGTCGATCCATTCTTTCGCCTTAGCGATATCTTTTCCTTCATCATAATAGTACATAGCTGCCGTGTAGTAGTCTGCAGCTGATGGTCCACTCATGGCTTTGTCTATATTAGCCATAACTGCCTTATCTGTTGGTACTGTAAAGTTAATGGGCACTCGGGTTTTTTCCCAAAGCAAAAATAAAGTAGCTCCATTATTTGAAATGTTGGCAAGTTCTATTGTGAAGGTCTCTCTTGCCATGGAAGTTACAAGTGGTGTTACTTTAAAACGCGCGGCAACTTTACTTTCATCCAATTCACGGGGAGCCCCGTTTGCCTGATACTCTGTATATAAAATAATTTCCCATTCCTTTTGACCGGGAATGCTTAACAAAGCATAGGTTCCTTTTTTAAGTTCTTTGTCGTGAATGGTTATGTCTTCACTAAAAGTTATTTTGGTTCGGGCATTGGCACCGGTGCGCCACAATTTGTCATAAGGAACCAAATCTCCAAAAATGGTTCGACCTTTCATACTGGGTCTTGAATATTCAATGGTGACATCCGTGAGTCCCACTTGTTGTTCAATTTTTGATGGCGGACTCGCTACCGGAGCACTGATTTGTGAATAGCTGATTGCTCCTAGAAATAAAAGCGAAAATAAAAGTAAATAGTTTTTCATTATCCTGTTTTTTTAAGTTGTTTATTTAGTCCACTAAAATACCAAAATCTTTCTAACTTGGATGTTAACAAAAGCTTAAATACCCAATCAATTGTTTAACTTATATTTATATAAATTAAACAATATTAAAAACTATTTTTGCTAAAATAACAACCATGAAGATATACACTTTACACACCAAACAAAACCTACCGATAACTATTGATGAAGCTTGGAAGTTTTTGTCCAGTCCTGAAAACCTAAAAACGATCACTCCGCAATATATGGGATTTTACATCCTTTCAGGTGCAGATAGACCTATGTATCCAGGACAAATTATACAATATATTGTTACGCCTGTTCTGGGAATCAAAACCAAATGGGTTACAGAAATCACCCACGTCAAAGACAAAGAATACTTTGTGGACGAGCAACGATTTGGACCTTATGCCCTCTGGCACCACAAACATTTTATTAAAGAAATTCCCGGGGGTGTTGAAATGGAAGACATTGTGGATTACAAAATACCTATGGGAATTTTAGGCCAAATGGTGCATCCTATTTTGGTGAAACCAAAACTCAACGAAATTTTTGAATACAGAAGAAAAAAACTCATCGAGCTGTTCGGTGAATACAAACCAATTTAAAATGAGCAAAAACATACTTTTAATAGGCGGATCTTATGGTATCGGAAAAACCATCGCAGAAACCTTAGCTAAAAATAACAACATCATTGTTGCATCACGCAGCACTGAGGGGTTTGATTCTGAAAACATCAAACATTTCACTTTTGACGCCAGCAAAGATGATTTATCTGAACTCGATTTACCCGAAAAAATTGATGGATTTGTATATTGTCCCGGAAGCATTAATCTCCGCCCTTTTAAAAATTTAAGAGAAGAAACTTTTGAAGAAGATTTTCAGCTTAACTTTATGGCCATGGTAAAATCGCTGAAAAGAGTTCTGCCCAATTTATTAAAATCTGAAGATGCAAGCATCGTTCTATTCAGCACGGTAGCGGTCAAAATGGGAATGCCCTTTCACACAAGTGTAAGTGCTTCCAAAGGCGCGATTGAAGGGTTTTCAAAAGCTTTTGCTGCAGAGTATGCTCCAAAAATAAGATGCAATGTGATTGCACCTTCATTGACAGACACACCGCTGGCTGAGCGCCTTTTAGGTGATGAACGTAAAAAAGAAAACGCAGCCGAAAGACATCCTCTAAAACGAGTGGGAGAAACCAAAGATATTGCTGCTATGGCCCGTTTTCTCCTTAGCGATGAAAGCAGTTGGATTACAGGACAGGTTTTTGGGGTTGATGGGGGGATGTCAACTTTAAAAATTTGAGATGAGTGATAAAAAAGTAAATTTATTCTGGTTTAGAAGAGATTTGCGACTGGATGACAACGTGGGATTCTACAAAGCCCTTAACGGAAAATTTCCGGTGTTGCCCATTTTTATTTTTGACACTGAAATTTTAGACCAACTTCCCAAAGATGATGCCCGGGTTACTTTTATTTTTGACACACTGCAAGCCATGCGCAAAAAGCTTCAGGACAACTATGGAAGCGGCATTGCAATCTACCACGGCAAACCGCTGGAGGTTTTCAAACAACTCCTTCTTGATTTTGAAGTTCAAAATGTGATAACTAACCGTGATTATGAACCTTATGCTTTGAAACGAGATCAGGAGATAGAAGAATTTCTTATCAAAAAAGACATAGGTTTTTATACCTTCAAAGACCAGGTGATTTTTGAAAAAGACGAAGTGGTTAAAGAGGATGGTAAACCCTATTTGGTTTACACACCATTTATGCGAAAATGGAAAGAGCGTTTTAAAGAGCATTCCTTCAAAGTTTATGAAACCAAACCGCTTTTAAAGAACAGTTTTGCGCATTCAAGACTTCCTAATGTTTCATTGAGTGACATTGGTTTTGAACGGTCAAAAATCAAAGTACCTGATTATGATGTAAGTAAAACCTTGATTCAGGAGTATGAAAAAACCCGAAATATTCCTGCAAAAACAGGCACTTCTTTTTTGGGCACTCATTTGCGGTTTGGCACGGTGGGAGTAAGACAGATTGTTGAAAAAGCAATTGCCGAAAAAAACGAGACCTTTTGGAACGAACTCATCTGGAGGGAATTTTTTATGCAAATACTCTGGCACTTTCCGGAAACGCAAACCCGGGCATTTAAGAAAAAATATGACCGCATTGAATGGCGCAACAACAAAGAAGAATTTGAAAAATGGAAAACCGGTACTACAGGATTTCCACTAGTTGATGCCGGAATGCGCCAGCTCAAAGAAACGGGCTTAATGCACAACCGTGTGCGAATGCTTGTGGGAAGTTTTTTATGCAAACATTTATTAATTGACTGGCGATGGGGTGAGGCTTATTTTGCTGAAAAGTTGTTGGATTATGAAATGTCCTCAAATGTGGGCAACTGGCAATGGGTGGCAGGTTGTGGCGTTGATGCAGCTCCTTATTTTAGAATTTTTAACCCAACTACACAGATTGAAAAGTTTGACAAGGAGAAAACCTATATTAAAAAATGGGTTTCTGAATTTGGCAGCAAATCATATCCTGAAGAAATGGTGAACCACAAGGAGGCAAGAGAACGCGCTTTGAGTGTTTATAAAAAAGCTGTGAGTTAGAAATTTCCCTTTATTTTATAGAATTTTATGCATTTTGTCGAAAAAATATACCATACATCGATATTTTAAAATTTTTCCTATTTATTTGTTTAACCCTTAAGATTATTAACTGAGTCCATAACCCCAAATTATGACCCGCTATGGAAACCTACGAAAACGTTTTCACCAATGGTGAAATCAAAGTCACTTACGACCCAAAAGTTTGCATTCACGCAGAAAAATGTGCCCAAGGTTTGTCTGATGTATTCAGAACAGACATTATTCCCTGGATTGACTTGGATGGTGCTGAAACCAAAAAGATAGTTGCACAAATTAAAAAATGTCCATCAGGAGCGCTTCAATGTTCCTATGTGAAACAAAAAGTGGCTGTTTAATATCAATTAATTCACTTTTTACACAATTATTCCACAACATTTTTGTTGTATAGGGAAACCTATTTTTAAATTAAATTTTAAGATGCTTCAAAAAAATACATTCACCATTTTTGTTATATTCTTTTTTTCAACTTTTGGTTTTTCTCAAACTGAAAACACACTTGAAAATCAGTTTGATGAAGTGTATAACCGTTCAAACAATTATCAGGAATTTAAAGTTGTTAAAAGAGCCGATTTAAACAGTCTTAAGAAAAGTACTCTCGACAGCATTGCCGTTTACAAAAATGCCTTGGTCCAGATGCAAGGTGAACTGGAGTCTCAACAAATCGAATTGGGTCTCATTCAAAACAACTTAAAAGAAACCAATGAAAAACTTCAAAATACAGAACAAAGAGAAAATGAAATTTCCTTTTTAGGCATTCAAACATCAAAAGCAGCTTACAATAGTATTGTTTGGACTGTTATAATTCTACTGGCATTAATCCTTTTCTTCTTTATATATAAGTTTAGAAACAGCAATGAAGTTACTCGTGATACAAAATCAAAATTTAATGAACTCGAAAAGGAATTTGAACTACACCGCCAACGTTCTTTGGAACGCGAGCAACAACTCAACCGCAAGTTGCTGGATGAGATTAATAAGAATAAATAGTTTCTACATTTATAAATAGTACTGAAATATTAATTCCCAATAGATTTACTTAAATCATTCAACAATAATAAAATTGACTTTTAAATTCATTAAAGCTTAACACACTTTTTTTTCATACATTTATAGTGCCTCAAGTCATTTTTAATATGTTTTAAAAAGG
>DAINOA010000010.1:0-33414 GCA_036735625.1 Planktosalinus sp.
GCGTTTTATCTTCACCTGTGCAGATTTCATCACGATTAAAATAAACTTGGATGCGTCCATCAGCATCTTGTAGTTCTGCAAAAGAGGCTTTACCTTGAATGCGTCTGGACATTAATCGCCCGGCGATGACCACTTCCTTGCCCTCTTCAAAGTGTTGTTTTATTTGTTTTGAAGTGTGATCTAGCGGAAAAAGTGCTGCCGGATATGGGTTGATATTGAGTGCACGCAATTGTGTGAGTTTTTCTCTTCTTACGATTTCTTGTTCTGAAAGTTGCATAAGTACCTTATTTTTATGGATTTCTTTAATTTCTAAAGAATTTATGCAAAAATATGCTTTTTAAGAAAACTATTGATTAGTGATTTGGATTATCTTTTGAATTGATTTCTTTTTGAATTTTTTCCAAAGTGTTTTTTAAAGTTTCATTTTTAGGGTTTAATTCAACCGCTTTTTGATAATTTTCAAGGGCTTGAGATTTGTCATTATTTTTGTAATAATAATACCCTAATTCTTCATAGTTTGAAAATTCATTTGGAAAAAGTAGTGAATTAAATTTTAATACTTCAATGGCTTCATGGGTTTTGTTGTTTGCATTCAAAACCCTTGATAAAGCGCTAAGTTCAGCATTCTTTTTAGAAATTGGTTTTAGAATTGAGGCTAATGTGGGTTGGAGTTTAGTGAATGTTTGGAGGCCTTCTTTTTCAATGAAATATGCTACTTTTTCTACAATTAAATAATTGGGTTCATAATATTGATTTTTACTTATTTTTAGTAGATCTTTTTCAAAGCTTTCAACTGGAAATTCAATGATGCGATTGAGCTCTTCTCCATTTTTAGATATGATAAAAGTAGGCACTCTGTGAATATTTAAGCCTTTTTCATTTTTATTTGGGCTTTGTTTATACATTTCTTCTTTTGCGCTTAGTGCAAAAATTTGAATTTGTTTTTCAGGAAAACCAATTTCGTCTATCACTTTATAGAACTTTGGCACTTCCCGTTTACTGTCTCCACACCACGTTCCTAAAAATACGGTTATGGTAACATCTGCAAGCGTGGTTTTTAATTGGTTGATGGTTTCTATATCAACTTCATAAGCAGCATAATTTTTTAAAAACCATTCAGCATAATTTTGAGAAAGAAGCCCTTCTTTATTTATTTCTCCTAAAAGAAAGGGGTTTTTATTTTCTTCAGTTATTTCTTGATTTAAAGATTGAGCTTTGAGTGCGCATACATTTACGGTGATAAAGAATAAAAAAAATAGGATTGGTTTCATTTTAAAACATTTTAAGGGATTAGTGCTTCAAAAGTGCTAAATATTGGAAAAAACTGTATGATTTTTAGAGTTGAAAATGGGTCTAGTACCCAGGTTGAATTTTGTAATTATTTATTATATAAGCTTTTAACTTCTTCTCTTGATTTTACATTTAATTTTTTATAAATATTATGAATATGCGTTTTTACAGTACTCAAACTCACAAAAAGTTTTTGAGCTATTTCTTTATTTGAAAAATCATCAACCAATAACTGAATGACTTTTTTTTCTTGTTGTGTTAAGGTTTCTTTGATTTTTTCAATATTTCCATTTGATTGTTTTTTTAGTTTCCAAAAAAGGTACACATTGAGTAAAAATGAAAGAATGAGAAACCCAATAATAAAATTAAAAATAACATCATTTTTTTCATTAGTGCCTTTGATAAGGTATTTGTCTGAGGTTAATTCGGCTTCAAATTGTAATGTATAAGAAGTTTTTGGATAGACATTTTTAAGCCGATTTAATAAATTTTCATAGTATGAATTGGTTTTCAAATCTTGTAAGTAATAAGTGTAATGAGTGCTAGATTTATCTGAAAGGAAAGCATAAATATAGAGTTCTGCGAGAGGTTCATTAAGTTTTTCTCCATAGTTTTGAAAAGTTGTAAACCACTTTTTGTCATTAAGCTTTCGATTGGTTTCACTTCTAAAGTCACCATAAGAAAATATCATTTCTTCTCTTAAAGAATCAATTTTTACTAGGGCATCTGCAATGGGATTGGTTGATTTTACAGCACAAAACATTTCGTCGTTAAATGTAAATGGAAAATGAGTCGTGTCTGTATTTTTTGCAATAAACAATATATACTTACTGTTATTACAACTACCTGTAAATTGATGTTTTAACTTGTTTTCTTCACTGCAATTATCTACATGTAACCGATAGATTCTATTTGAGGTTTCTAATTCATTTCCAATAAAGACAAAATTACCAAGACTATCTGTTTGTGTTTCACAAAAAATTTGTTCTGTATAAATGTTTGTGATTTTTCTATAATCTTCAACAAGTGAAAGGGAAACGTCATTTTCCCATTGATTTAAATTTATATTTCCTGTAAATTGATATTGTGACTTGCAAACAAAGCAGGCAAACACTAAAAAGAAACAAATAAGAAATTTATTCATCGTGCTAAACTACTTAATTTATTTGTATTTTTGAATACTAGAAAATACCCGTTTATTTTTAAAAAGCAGGAAAAGAATTTTAATATTTATGAGCATCTGGAGAGTTATTTTAGCAATTGTTTTCCCACCACTTTCAGTAATTGACAAAGGGTGCGGCTCCATAGTGATTGTCTTTATTTTAACGGTTCTAGGTTGGATTCCCGGAGTCATTGCTGCTTTAATTATTTTAAATAACCCAAAAAATTAATGTTATGAGAACTAAGTTTTTATTTTATTTGTTTTTATGTTCACAACTTTTTCTTTCTTGTGAGTTTACTGAAACTCTTGTTTTGAATGCTGATGGTAGTGGCGAAATGAAAGTTCAAATGGATGCGTCTGCTATGATTGCGATGATGTCTTCAATGGGTAATGAGGAAGAAAATGCAAAAGTGAATGATAAAATAGACACTACCTTTTACTTTAGAGACATACTGGCTGACAAAAAAGATAGTATTGCAACTTTGCCTTTAGAACAACAAGAGCGACTAAAAAAATTAGAAGCTTATGGAGTTCACGTTTCAATGGATACCGAAGCAGAAAAAATGGTTTATGATATTTTTATAAATTTCAAATCAATAAATGAGGCAGACAATTTATTTGATGCATTCAATCAAATTAACAATACAGGTGTCAATTCTACCTCAGAAACTGAACAATCTCCCTCTCAAGAGAGTGTAAAAGTGAGATATTCATTTGAGAACAATGTTTTTAAAAGGGATGCTTATATAGCTGATGCTGAATTGCACAAAGCCGAGATGGATAGTTTAAAGAGTATGGAAATGATGCTGGGGGGTACTTTATATAAGTTGAATTATACCTTTCCGAAAAAAATTAAATCAACCAATCAAGAAGATGCAACCTTTAGCGGTGATAGAAAAACTCTTTTTTACCAGGTTGAGTATCTAGACTATCTAAAAAATCCAGATCTATTGGATATTGAAGTAGTGCTTGAAAAGTAAAGATATTATTTAGTCAATCCATACAATTCTATTTTATACTATGATACTAATTTTTAAGCAGTCTCTCTGATAGGTCTGTTTAAGATTAAGTCAATGTATTTATTGATATTCTTTTTTAAATTTTTTCTATGAGAGATAAAATCTAGAAATCCATGTTCAAGAAGGAATTCTGCGGTTTGAAATCCTTCCGGTAACTCTTTTCCTGTGGTGTCTCTAACAACTCTTGGTCCGGCAAATCCAATCAAAGCACCGGGTTCTGAAATATTTATATCTCCCAGCATTGCAAATGAAGCTGTTGTACCTCCTGTTGTGGGGTCTGTACATAAAGAAATATAAGGTATTCCGGCATCAGAAAGCTGTGCTAGTTTAGCAGATGTTTTTGCTAATTGCATTAAAGAGAAAGCTGCTTCCATCATTCTGGCGCCACCACTTTTAGAAATAATAAGCAGGGGTATTTTCTTTTTAAGGGCATAATCTGCAGCACGGGTTATTTTTTCGCCAACAACAGCTCCCATAGAACCACCAATAAAAGCAAAGTCCATACACGCAATCACGAGGTCTTCTCCCATAGACTTGCCAACTGCTGTCCTTACAGCATCTTTTAAGCCTGTTTTGTCTTGTGCCTCTTTTAATCTGTCTAAATACTTTTTGGTATCCACAAAACTTAGTGGATCTTTAGAACTTATGTTTTTATCTAACTCTTTAAATTTATTATCATCAAAGAGAATTTCAAAATATTCTTTACTTCCAATGCGCACGTGGTAGCCATCTTCAGGGCTAACATAATAATTGAGAGCCAGTTCTTCTGCATCTACAATTTTACCTGTTGGGGATTTATACCACAACCCTTTAGGTACATCTTTTTTGTCTTCGGTAGCAGTTTGAATTCCTTTTTTTGTTCTTTTAAACCAGGCCATGAGATTTATGATTTAAGATTAACGATTTGTGATAATAAGATTTATAAATAACAATTAACTTATATTAGAGAGTGTTAATATTATTGAGATCTCTAAAAGCTTGCTCAAGACGGGTTTTAAAAGTCATTTCGCCTTCGCGAAGCCATTTTCTTGGGTCATAATATTTTTTATTTGGTATTGCATCTCCGTCGGGGTTACCAATTTGTGTTTTAAGAAAGTCAATGTTTTCAACCATGTAATCTCTAATTCCTTCTGTGAAAGCAAATTGCAAATCGGTATCAATATTCATTTTTACGACACCATAACTAATGGCTTCTCTAATTTCCTGAACAGATGATCCACTACCACCATGAAAAACAAAGTCAATGGGATTGTGTTCTGTACCAAACTTTTTCTGCACATACTCTTGAGAGTTTTTCAGAATAATGGGGGTTAATTTAACATTACCGGGTTTATAAACACCGTGCACATTTCCAAAAGCTGCTGCAATCGTAAAGCGATCACTCACTTTTTTTAGTTCTTCATAAGCGTAAGCGACTTCTTCTGGCTGAGTATAGAGTTTTGAAGAATCGACATTTGTATTATCCACACCATCTTCTTCACCACCGGTAATTCCTAATTCTATTTCAAGAGTCATGTCCATTTTTGACATTCGCTCCAGATACCGTTTTGAAATTTCAATATTCTCTTCAAGGGGTTCTTCAGATAAGTCTAGCATGTGGGAGCTATAAAGTGGAACTCCATATTTTTTAAAATGAGCTTCTCCTGCGTCCAATAAACCGTCAACCCAGGGTAGTAAATTTTTTGCACAATGGTCTGTGTGAAGAATGACAACTGCACCATAGGCATTGGCGAGTTCATGAATGTGTTTTGCTCCCGCAACTCCACCTGCAATTGCTGCTTTTTGGTCTGTATTTGAGAGTCCTTTACCGGCATTGAAATGTGCTCCGCCGTTTGAGAATTGAATGATAACCGGCGAGTTTAAGCCGGCAGCGGTTTCTAGTACCGAGTTAATTGAATTTGAACCTACTACATTCACTGCAGGTAGCGCAAAGCCTTTAGCCTTGGCTAATTGATGAATTTCTTGAACAGTAGCACCTGTTGCTACACCGGTTTTGATATATTGATTTGCCATACTATTTTCGCTTGATTGAGTTAACAAAGATAAAAAAATATACCCTTAAAAGGGATAGTTAATACCAATGTTTAAAGTTGTGTTACTAAAATTATATTCTTTAAACCAGCGGTTCCCTTCAGACCTAGCGGGGTTGTATGTTTTAAAGCCCAAATCACCTCTTAAAACAAAAAAACCAAAGTCATATCTCAATCCAAAACCGGAACCAATCGCGATATCCTTTAGGTCTGAAAGACTTTCAAATGTAGATTTTTCATCAGTTACGTTGTCGAGTGCATTCCAAATATTTCCTGTATCGACAAAAAGAGCCCCCTTAAACGAACCCAAAATGGTAAATCTGTATTCAATATTGGCAGCAAGTTTTAAGTTTGCTTCATTAAACTCATCCCCTTTGTTACTTGCGCCCGGTCCCAGTCTAAAGGGTAACCAACCTCTATTGTCATTGGGTCCTCCTGCAAAGTAACTCCTTGTGAACGGAATACTGTTTGAATTTCCATAGGGCAGAGCAAATCCACCAAATAACCTTAAGGCAACATGAGTTTGTTTATTGACTTCCCAGTAGCGAACATATTCAGCATCTAATTTTATATATTGAGAAAAGTTTACATTAAAAACTTCATAATTATCGTTGTTGTTTTTTTCGATTCCGGCAAGAGAGGACACGCCCGCAAGTAAATTTCCGGCAAACTCCATTTTTAATCTTATTCTCGAAAATTGGTTGTCAAAAACACTTTTTCGAGAGTCTCTTATCCAGGTTATGTTTGATGCAAAAATTAAATTATTTTCGGTTAGTCTTTCTTTTTGTTGATTGATGTTTCTTAAATTTTGCTCATCATCTTCATCCAGACCGCCTATGAGATTTTGATTAAAATCATTCAGAAAATTATCAGTTCCATCAGGAATTATTAAATCGATGCGATTATTGTTTTCGTCCAAATTAAAGTAAGAGTCACTTGTATTTGTGCCCAATGCAATATCATTAAGTCTATCATAGGAATTTTCATAAACATTAAAGTAGTTTTCTGTATTGAGATTTCTTACATATTGAATGTTCATTAAATCTAGCCTGTATGTATGCATTCTGGATGGATTCCATTTGTAGTTCCAGATAAGACTTGTTGTTTGTTTGTCAAGTCCAATGTTTTTTTGACTGCTTGCACCTATACTTATATTGGTATAAGGTGACATATATTTTGGAATTATTTTTTCTGTTTTGAGCGGAAAAAGTATTCTGGGAATGCCAAGTTTGATATCACCACCAATTTCTGAAATATTGAAAAAACGGCTGTCCCTGTCAGCAACATCTTTTGAAGAACCAAGACTACCACGCCCTGAAATTTCAAGTATTTCAGCTCCTTTAAAAACGTTTCTTGTTAAAAACGAAGTACTAAATCCTACACCAAACTCTTGTATGTTTGAAGTTGAAGCATCTACATCAAAGCTAATCCCATATTTTTTTCTAGGTGAAAGGAGTATAGTTGTGATTAGTTCAGTTTGAGTAGTGTCAGCAGGATTCTGTTCATAGCTTATGTTGGGATATCTAAAAACCCTCAACTCACTCAAATGAGTATAAGTAAGGGTTCTGTCGGTGTCTTTAAAAATGTCTCCTGGGTTTATAAAGATAGCATCAGTAATTGTTTTTGGTCTGTATTTTATTTTATCATAACCATAAAGGGTGATGCCATTAAAGTCAATCGAATCAGAATATTTTTTATTGCGGTTTTCATAAGAATAATCAGTTACTACCTTTACTTTAGCTATTTTATGAATCTTGAAAAATTCCTGAATGGTGGTATCTCCAATTTGAATGTTTCTGTTACCAATTAAATATTCAATATTTGCTTTGTGACCAGTATTTACAGTATCTGCAATAAATGAAATGAATTCCTGGTTAAAGTTATAGAGACCGGAATTGCGCATCAGTATCGTTACGCGGTCTCTTTCATTTGCAAAATTATTTCTGGAATATTGCTCACCAGATTTTACCAAACTGCGTCCTTGAGAAAGCTTAAAAATAGAGTCAACCACTGGAGAATCAATCATCACTTTTATAGAATCAACAAAATATGGCTTTTGACGATCTACAGTATATACTATTGAAGCAAGTTTAGATTTAACAGTATCGCTTATTACTTCATAACTAGCCTTTGCATTGAGCCAGCCATAACTCTTGTAATATTCTTCAATGCGTTCTTTAGATCGCTCTGCCCTGTCATTTCTTATAATTACCGGAGCTTCTCCCTGATTTTTTAACCAATTGCTGAAACCCACTTTATAATTGACAATTTCGTCAACTTGTTTTTGTGAAAATATATTGACAAGTCGCTGCTTTCTTTGTGGGGTTTTGTATAACTGAGAGTAATAAACTGAGTCTGTTTTTTCGCTTGCAAAATTGAAGAAGTGAAGCGCTACCGGAATTCCCAAAAGTTTTGTGTTAGGTTCCTGAATAATTTGACTGTAAACTCCACTTTCGTTAATTTCTTGTCCATCAACAATAATAGTATTTTGAGTGAGCAGTAGTTCATTATCCTTCACCTTCTTTACGGCATCACATGAGCTAAGGATTGTTATAAATAAGAATATATATGGTATTTTTGTGAAATGCCTGAAACACCTTATTGATTTTGAGAGATTTTGTTTTGTTTCTAATGGCATTTCAAAAAAGAAAATTAATGAGTATTCAAAAATACACGTTTTGAATGATTAGCAAAAGCCAAATAAAGTTAATAACGTCTTTACGACAAAAAAAATATAGAATCACACACGATTTATTTTTTGTCGAAGGTACAAAAGTAATCCAGGAGTTTTATGGAGCGGGTTGGGAGATTTACGCACTTTTTTCAACTGAAGAAATTGATTTTATCCCGGAAGCCAAAGTTACACTCATCTCAGAAATTGAATTAAATAAAATTAGCGCATTAAAAACACCCAATAAGGCATTGGCAGTTTTCTTTTTGCCCAAAAAGAAAACTATTGAGAATTTCAATTTTTCTGTTGCTCTTGATGGCATAAGAGACCCCGGAAATATGGGAACGATTATCAGGTTATGTGACTGGTTTGGTGTAAATTCTCTTTTGTGTTCCAAGGACACTGTTGATTGTTTTAATCCTAAAGCGCTACAGGCATCTATGGGCTCCTTGGCTAGAGTTGAGGTGTATTATTTGGATTTAGAAAATTATTTTGAAAAAAATCAACTACCGGTCTATGGTGCATTTATGGAAGGTGAAAATGTGTATCGGGAAAAACTTCCCCAGCAAGCAATACTGCTTATGGGTAATGAAGGAAAGGGGATTTCACCTAAACTTGAGAAGTATCTTTCAAAAAAAATTAGCATCCCTCAATTTGGTGAAGAACAACAAACTGAAAGTCTCAATGTGGCAATGGCAACCTCCATTTTATTAAGTGAGTTTCATCGATCTATTGAAATGTAAAGTTGATAAAGACTCCTCTTGATGAAAGATTGTCAATGTTTGATGTATATGGACTGTTTGGGTCATTGTCTCTCACAAGTTCATCACTCAAAGCAAAAACGCCTCTAATAGATGGGGTGAATTTAAAAAAGAACAGATAGAAATCAATTCCAAAACCCAATTCATAGTAATAAGTGTTTTTTGTCATTCTAAATCTACCTACAGCATTGTCCTCAGGGTTGGTTTCATCACTGGTTAAATTGATTGATGTTGACAATCCGCCTACGATAAAGGGTTTAAAGTTGTTGAGCCTTTTTGTCGAAATTTTTAATAATAATGGAATGTGAATATAGGTAGATTTGGTTTCCCTTAAAAAGTCTCGTTCTTCCTCAAAACCGGGAAAAATAAGATTACGCTCTGTATAGTACAATCCGGGTTCAAGTCTAAGATTAAAATAATCATTTATTCTTAAGTCACCCACAAGACCCACATTAAAACCCCCATTTGCTTCAACGGCTATATCTGGTTCTCCGGTTTCATTGATATAATCAAACTTAAAATCATAGTTGTTAAAACCCAAAAAATATCCCCAACTCCAGCGTTGTTTGTCAAAATTTTCAAGATTTGCCAAACGTTCCTTTGAAAAAAGCTGAGCTTGAGCTGTTTCAGTTAAAAATAGCAAGGCTATGATCAAAAAAATATTCTTCATAAATTTATTTTGAAGCTGTATATATACTTGCAACCCCAAAGGTTTGCGGATTATTTTTCACTTCTTTAAACCCAATTTTCCTCAAAATATTGTTGAAGCTTTCACCATAAGGAAAAAGAGAAGCACTTTCACTTAAATAAGTATATGCCACCTTGTCTTTTGAAAATAATTTACCCACTAGGGGAAGTATGGATTTTGAGTAGAAGAAATACCCTTGCTTGAATGGAAATTTTGTGGGTACAGATGTTTCCAAAACCACAAAAAGCCCACCGGGTTTTAGGACTCTTAAAATCTCAGAAAGACCTTGTTCAAGATTCTCAAAATTTCTTACTCCAAAAGCAACAGTAATCGCATCAAAGCTATCGTCTTCAAAAGGCATCTGTTCAGAATCACCTTGAATAAATTCAATTTTATCTGTAATATTTTGAGCATCTACTTTTTTTCGGGCAACGGCAAGCATCCCTTCAGAAAGGTCAAAACCAACAATTTTTGGAATGGAATGCTGAGCAAAACTTATGGCAAGGTCACCTGTGCCGGTAGCAATGTCTAAAACACTCTTGGGGTTTTTTACAAGGACTTTTTTGACGACTATTTTACGCCACTTCCTGTCAATTCCTAAAGAGATAACCCTGTTTAATCCATCATAGTTGCCAGAGATGGTATCAAACATTTTTTCAACTTGCTTTTTTTTGTTTAAATCAGATTCTTTATAGGGTTTTACCTTTTCACTCATTTCAAAAATTTGTGCAAATATAATACAATCACTTAGCTTTTATTCATAATAGAAAATTAAATCAATCGCTTTTTATAGCCTAAATTTGTTGTAACTTTGTTATCCTTTTCATTTTAAAGTTTATGAAATGCCCTTTAACAATTTGCAAACCAACTATTACTATTAACAGGGCATTCCTCCTGCCTGCCGGCAAGGCAGGTCTGACCAATAAAAACTAATAAATGTAAACAGATGAAAATAATCATTGCAGGTGCGGGTGAAGTGGGTTTTCATTTGGCAAAGTTATTGTCCTTTGAGTCACAGGATATCACGTTAATTGACAATGTGAAAGATAACTTATCTTTTGCAGAGGCACATCTTGATATCAGGGTGTTAAAAGGCGATTGTACCTCTATATCATTGCTAAAAGAAGCTCATATTGATAAAGCAGATATGCTTATAAGTGTCACTTCCAGTGAAACAACAAATATAACTTCCTGTTTCATAGCTAAGCAGCTTGGCGCAAAAAAAACAATTGCGCGCATCTCAAATACCGAGTGGATAAAAAATAAAGAAGAAATTGGTTTTGCTGCCTTTGGAATTGACGAATTAATTTCACCTGAATCTTTAGCATCTGCAGAAATAGAATTATTACTCAATCAAAGTGCCTTTAGTAATACCTATCAATTTGAAGACGGAGCCTTAACTATGGTGGGTATCAAACTGCCCAGAACAGCTTTGTTTGTTGGAAAAACTGTCAAAGAAGCTGCAGAGGTCTATCCCGGAATTGAATTTATTCCCATTGCAATTCAACGTTTTGGAACTCAATACACACTTATTCCCAGAGGCGATACTGTTTATAAGGAAGGAGACCTGGTATATTTCTTAACGACATTTGACGGGGTAGAGGAGGTATATCAACTCACCGGAAAAATTCGTGAAGAGATAAAAAATGTAATGATTCTTGGCGGAAGTAAAATTGGTTTTAAAACAGCACGCGAACTTTGCCGAAGTCACTTTAAAGTTAAACTTATAGAGAGTAACAAACAAAAAGCCTTTGACCTTGCAGATGCCCTTCCCAATATTTTAGTCATCAACACCGACGGTAGAAATGTAGAATTACTTGAGGAAGAATCCATACAAGATATGGATGCATTTATTGCCGTTACCGGAAATAGCGAAACAAACATTATGTCTTGTTTGGTGGCCAAATCAAAAGGCGTAAAGAAAACCATTGCCCTGGTAGAAAACATGGATTATTTTCAACTCTCACAATCCATCGGGATAGATACCCTTATTAATAAAAAACTTCTGGCCGCTAATGATATTTTCAGATACATTAGAAAAGGTGAAGTAGTAGCAATGACCAAGCTCACCAATATGAATGCAGAGTTGCTGGAGTTTGTGGTATCGCCCAAAGCATTTGTGGTTAGTAAAACAATTAGAAGTTTAGAATTCACACGATCAGCTATAATAGGTGGGGTTATCAGAGAGGGTGTGGGGCTCATTGCCACGCCAGATTTTGTAATAAAAAGTGGTGATCGGGTTGTAGTGGGTTGTTTGCCTCACGCCATTTCAAAAGTAGAAAAATACTTTAATTAGCATGTCTTTTTTAAACAGGATTAACTTAAAGATCATCCTCCATTTTATGGGATTGCTGTTGTTGTTCAATGGCTTGTTTATGTTGGTAGCATCCGGGGTGAGTCTTTTTTATAATGATGGTGCATTTTTGGGAATTATTCAAGCAGGAATTATCACGATTACTTTGGGAATTCTTGTTTTCGTTTTAACGAAAAACCACAGAAAAGAGATAAAAAAAAGAGAAGGATACATTGTTGTAACATTTGGCTGGTTAATTATGGCTTTTAGCGGAACACTTCCTTATGTTTTGACTGATTCCATTCCTTCATTTACAAATGCTTTTTTTGAAACCATGAGTGGTTATACCACAACCGGGGCTACTATTTTAAACCAAATTGAAATTTTACCTGAAAGCATACTTTTTTGGAGAAGTCTCACTCACTGGATAGGAGGAATGGGGATTATTGTTCTGGCAATTGCGATATTACCGCTTTTGGGTATTGGCGGTATGCAACTTTTTGCAGCTGAGGCACCCGGACCAAGCAATGATAAATTACATCCACGCATCACAGATACCGCAAAACGTCTTTGGCTCATCTATTTTGGTTTTACACTGGTTGAAACGGTTCTTTTAAATTTGGCAGGGATGTCACTTTTTGATGCAGTAAATCATTCTATGAGCACGATGGCAAGTGGCGGGTTTTCTACAAAGGATGCAAGTTTAGCACATTGGAATGGCAATCCATTAATTCAATATATTGTGATTGTTTTTATGTTTTTAGCGGGCACAAATTTTGTTTTGTGTTACTTTGCCATTAAGGGAAAATTTATCAAAGTTTTTAAGGACGAAGAATTTAGATTATATGGTACATTCATTCTTGTTTTTTCTGCTTTAGTTGCTGCTATAATCTATTTTCAGGGAGATTTAACTACATCTGTAATTAACCATCCAATGGTTCTTGGTGAAGCTGAAACAGCAATAAGACTTGCTCTTTTTCAGGTAATTGCTATCATTACAACAACCGGATTTGTAGTTTATGATTATACAGCAATAACCCCATTTATGACCATGTTCTTTTTTGGTTTAATGTTTCTGGGAGGCTCAGCCCGCTCAACATCAGGTGGAATGAAAATCGTAAGGCATTTAATCACCATTAAAAACGGCATTCTTGAATTTAAACGTTCCTTTCATTCCAACGCTATTTTACCTGTAAGATACAATCAACGCGCAATACCGCAATCCATCGTTTTTAATGTGATGGCATTTTTTATTTTGTATATTTTGATTTTTATAATTGGAGTTGCAGTTTTTGCTTTTCTTGGGATGGATTTTCAAACTGCTTTGGGAAGCTCTGCATCTATGCTTGGCAACGTAGGCCCAGCTATTGGAGACGTGGGTCCGGCAAATAATTTTGATATACTGCCTGATATTGGCAAATGGTGGTCTGCATTCCTGATGCTCGTGGGAAGACTTGAGCTCTTTACAGTATTGATTTTACTAACGCCTTTTTTCTGGAGGAATAGGTGAGGGTTCTTGGTTTCTGGTTTTAGGTTTGAAAGATAAAAAAATGCAGAAAATTTAAGTCAACAACTCTTTCATTCTCTTAACAGCTTCCTTAATTTCGGTTTCTGAAGCGGCATAAGAAATCCTGATACAGTTTGGGTCGCCAAAGGATTCACCTGAAACTGTTGCAACCAAAGCGTGCTCAAGCAATAACATTGAGACATCGTCTGCGGTTTTGATGGTTTTTCCTTTGATTATTTTTCCAAAAAAAGAAGTTACATCCGGGAAGACATAAAAGGCGCCGTCTGGTTTATTGGTTTTTAAACCGGGAATTTCATTTAGTAAATCCAATATCAAACTTCGGCGGTTTTTGAATGCATCGACCATATATTGTATGCTGCTTACCGGAGCTTCAAGTGCGGCAATAGTTGCCATTTGAGCGATGGCGTTGGCACCACTTGTGATTTGACCTTGCATCTTGTTGCAAGCCATGGCGATCCAGGCCGGGGCACCCATATAACCAATGCGCCAACCGGTCATGGCAAAGGCTTTAGAAACACCGTTGACTACAATAGTACGGTCATACATATCTTCAAATTGTGCCATAGAGAAGTGACCTTTTCCAAAATTAATATGTTCATAGATTTCATCTGAAACTACATAGATATTGGGATGTTTTTTCAACACATCTGCCAGTGCTCTTAGCTCTGCTTTGCTGTAAACGGAGCCACTTGGATTACAAGGTGAGCTGTACATTACCAATTTTGTTTTGGTTGTGATAGCAGCTTCCAATTGCTGTGGTGTGATTTTAAAATTGGTGTCAATAGTGGTGGGTATTTCAACGGGCACTCCTTCTGCGAGTTTTACAAGATCGCTGTAACTCACCCAGTATGGCGCAGGAAGTATGACTTCGTCACCTTGATTAAGCATTACCATCACAATGTTTGCTAAGGATTGTTTAGCTCCGGTTGAAACCACAATTTGCGTAGGTTCATAAGTAAGGTTGTTATCTCTTTTAAATTTGGTGATTATAGCATTTTTAAGAGCTGCATATCCATCAACCGGTGGGTAAGCATGTACATTATCATTGATAGCTTTTATGGCAGCTTCTTTTATAAAGTCAGGTATGTTGAAATCGGGTTCTCCAAGACTCAGGCCAATGATGTCTTTTCCTTCATTTTTTAATTCACGGGCTTTAGCGGCCATGGCTAAGGTTGCAGAGGTAGCCATATTGTTAACTCTGTCTGATAAATGTTCCTTCATAAAATATGGGTGAACTTTTTTATGCGCTTAAAGCCGGTTTCATTCCCATTTCCTTTAAGTGATTGAAATGAGACAAAATGGCTTTGCGGGTGGTTTTATATTCGTGATAAGGTAACTGAAATTCTTTTGCTGTTTCCTTCACAATTTTTGAAATCTTGGTATAATGCACATGACTTATATTTGGAAAAATGTGGTGTTCAACCTGATGATTTAAGCCTCCGGTGTACCAGTTGACAATTTTATTTTTGGTAGCAAAATTTACGGTAGTGTATAACTGGTGAATCGCCCAGGTGTTTTTCATCGTTCCGGTTTCGTCTGGAAGCGGCATTTGTGCTTCTTTAACCATGTGTGCCAATTGAAAGACCACACTAAGAATCACTCCTGCAACATAGTGCATTACAAAAAATCCTATAAGCACTTTCCACCAGGCTATTGATAAAATAAGCATTGGGATTACAATCCAGATGGAAAAGTAAATGATTTTAGAAATTACAACTATACTCCATTGTTTAACGGGGTTTGGAAATTCACCGTAGGAGAGTTTTCGTTTTAAATAATCTCTTGTTTGCTTAAAATCTGTGGTTAAAGCCCAATTGAATGTCAAAAGGCCATAAAGTAAAACAGAATAAAGATGTTGGTACTTGTGAAAGCGTTTCCATTCAGAATGTTTGCTGAATCGCATAATTCTTCCTGCTTCCATATCCTCATCATGACCGTGGATATTTGTATAGGTATGGTGTAAAACATTGTGTTGTACCTGCCAATTGTAAACATTTCCTGCAAGAATATAAATGGTGCTTCCCATAAATTTGTTTACCCATTTTTTTGATGAGTATGAACCGTGATTTCCATCGTGCATTACATTCATGCCCACACCAGCCATTCCTACACCCATAACAATGGTTAAGAGCAATTGTGCCCACCCTGGAATGTTTAAAGTCAAGATAAGAAAATAAGGTGTTAAGAAAAGCGCAAACATTACAATTGTCTTCAAATGAAGTCTCCAGTTGCCGGTTTTCTTTAGGTTTTTTTCTCTAAAGTAGTCGTTAACTCGGGTGTTTAAAGTTTTGAAAAAATGAACAGGGTCTTTTCTTGAAAATCGAATTGAGGATGTATTCATAATTTAATTTATTCTAAAACGGTTTTACTAAAGTAAGATTGCACAAATATAATTAATAATCATTTGGCAAGGCTTTTTATAAACAAAAAATTAGCTTTAATATGATTACTTTTGTACTTTTAAAAGAAACAATGGATTTAATTCTAAACTATTTTCCAACTCTTACAGATTTACACATAAAGCAGTTTTACTTATTACAGGAATTGTATAAAGATTGGAATTTAAAAATCAATATAGTATCAAGAAAAGATATTGATGAACTGTATTTACGACATGTTTTACACTCTTTAGGAATCGCAAAAATAATTGAATTTAATGAAGGTGCCAAAGTTCTTGATGTTGGAACCGGTGGTGGTTTTCCGGGCATTCCGTTGGCAATTTTATTTCCAAAAACACAATTCCATCTGGTGGATTCTATTGGAAAAAAAATAAAAGTGGTGGACGAGATAGTTGCCGGATTGGGTATCAAAAATGTGAAAACAACAAACGACAGAGTTGAAAATGTAAATGAGACTTATGATTTTATAGTAAGTAGAGCGGTTGCTTCGATGCCCACTTTTGTGTATTGGGTTGATGGAAAAATTGCAAAAAAAAACACTCACAAACTACCTAATGGAATTCTCTATCTTAAAGGAGGAGACTTAACTGAAGAGTTGAAAGATTTTCCAAAAGCAAAAATCTTTCATTTAACTGATTATTTTCAAGAAGCATTTTTTGAGACTAAAAAAGTGGTTTACCTTCCTGTTAACTACCGAAAGTAATACTTATTTTCGGTATAAAAAATAGGTATTAACTGCGTCAATATATTCCTTTTTAGCTTCATCTGGAGAAAGGTTTCTGGTTTGAAACAGTGCATTTGCTTTAAAAGCATTGATGAGTGGCTTTTTGCTGTTTGGGTCGTCTTTGTTTTCATTAGCCCTCTTGTAGTATGCATAAAGTCTCAAAAGCAAATCTGCCGGAAAGGGTTCCATATGATTGTTTATTCTTTCTACGGCTTCTTCAAAAGCGATTTGAAGTTCTTCAGGAGTCATTTTTAGTAGCTAAGATTGTGATACCGCCTTTCACTTTTTGGTTCAGCTTCACATTAATTTTTGCATCTAAAGGTAATAAAACATCTACTCTTGACCCAAACTTAATAAATCCACTATCACTTCCCTGAGTGACTTCCATTCCCGCTTCAGCATAATTAACAATGCGCTTTGCTAATGCTCCGGCTATTTGTTTGTGCAAAACGTCCCCAATAACGTTGTTTTTTACAACAACTGTTGTTCTTTCATTTTCTTCTGAAGATTTGGGATGCCATGCCACAAGAAATTTACCGGGATGGTATTTTGAGTAAACAATTTTGCCACCCACAGGGTATCTGGTAACGTGTACATTGATGGGTGACATAAAGACTGAAACCTGTAGCCTTTTATCATTAAAATATTCTTTTTCAAATACTTCCTCAATAACGACAACTTTTCCGTCAACAGGAGAAAGGATATTAAAATCACTGGGTTGTATATCTCTTTTAGGGTTTCTAAAAAATTGAATAATGAGAAGGAATATTAAAATAAAAGCACTCATCAAGACTTTTTTCAAGATTTCATCTTCTAGGAAAAAGTTTGCAGATAGTGCAATAACAATAAGTATAGCCAGTGCTGCTAAAATAATTTTGTGGCCTTCTCTATGAAACATAATTTGCTAAAATAAAATAGGTGTATATAAATGGACTAGCAAAAATAATGCTGTCTAATCGATCATAGATTCCTCCGTGTCCCGGCATGAGCAATCCGCTGTCTTTTACTCCGGCTTGTCTTTTAAACTTTGATTGTACAAAATCACCAATGGGTCCAAACAAGCTTATTAAAATAGCTAACCCAAACCAAAATACCGGATTAAAGATAGCGAGATATTTAAAAATAAAAAAGCTGGCTATAGAGGCAGCGACAAGACCCCCTAGAAATCCTTCAACTGTTTTATTGGGAGACACACGTTCTAGAAGTTTTCGTTTACCAAAATTTTTCCCAATTAAAAATGCAAAAATATCATTTGCCCAAACTAAAATAAAAACTGCAGCAATGAGATATGGTGAGTATTCATAATGGTAAAAAGGAATAAGTGTTATAAAAACAAAACCACTTATGAGATAAAGAATTGTAACGATATATTTTTTCTTTTCAAACATAGGAATCATACTAACCCACAATAAATCTTTGAATAAAAAAAGATTCACAAATCCAGTAAGTACAAGTAAAAGTTTGGTGGCATAAAAATCAATCTTCAGATATGAAAAAAGAAAAATAAACAAGATTAAAACACCATATAGAACAATGGATTTAAGATGAATTAACCTTAAAAACTCGTGAAGACAAACAATACCTAGTAGGGTAAATAATAAAAGAAAAGTAATTGGTGAAAGAAAAGTAGCGACAAGAAGGATGAGGACATAAATAGATCCAGACAATGCTCTAATTAAAAGTTCCTTCATTTTATAAGTCTTCCAAAAGGAGCAAATATAAGTTTTTTGAACTACTTCCGTAAGTCATAAAATCATTTTCTTTCTTGCTTTCAAAGTTTTTGATAGTGGTAATATTTGAAGGAATATTATTTTTATTTGCGCTTTTTATTTTACGCAAACCTTCACCAATAGTATCAACCAATTGGCTTGTGGTTGCAAAAATCACAAAGTTATCGGGTAGTTCTTTTAATTTTTTTTCTTGTATTTGATTGGATGAAATTAAAATAGCCCCTGCATCTGCTACAAGAGACTCACACTGCGAAAAGAAAAATGCAGCGTGTATGTTATTTCCAAATTTGAGATTGTATGAGTTGAACTTTGATTTTAAGTTTTCATTGGTGCAAAATGCCTCTTTTTCATACCAATCATTTTCAAGCAAAATATTATCAAAAGCTTCATCTAGCTCATCATAATTTTCACAATAGAGAAATTTTCCGCCATTTTTTCTAAAGTAGTAGGTGAATTTTTCGTCAGTAGGTAGGGGTACTTCCGGTAAATATTTACTTCTTTCTTCTTTTGGGGATTCTTTGTCTTTAGATTTTTTAAATAATTTTTTAAACAAACTCATTAATTTCTTGATTGAGGTGTTTTTTATTAAGACTCGCACCAAATATAAAAAAAACTTAACCCAAAAACGAATTAAGTTACTTTTTAAATATTTGGATGTATAATTATGAAGTTGGTTTGTCTAACTTATCAAAAATTACATCTGTATTTTTAAAATCTCTTTTCCCGAATATAGTTTCCAAATTGTCTTTAAAAATAACTTCTTTTTCAAGTAATACGTTGGCAAGTTCAATGAGTTTATCTTTATGTTTTTGAAGTAATTCAATGGCTCGTTTGTATTGTGACTCTACAAGGTTTGATATTTCCTTGTCAATCATTTCTGCAGTTTTTTCACTATAAGGTTTTGTGAAGTTATACTCAGATTGCCCAGAGGAGTCATAATAGGTAAGATTCCCTAGTTTTTCATTGAGCCCATAGATAGTAACCATAGCGCGAGCTTGTTTTGTTACTTTTTCAAGATCACTCAAGGCACCGGTAGAAATTTTATTGAAAATCACTTTTTCTGCAGCTCTTCCTCCTAGTGCAGCACACATCTCATCAAGCATTTGTTCAGGTCTTACAATAAGTCGTTCTTCGGGTAAATACCAGGCAGCACCTAGTGATTGTCCTCTAGGAACAATGGTTACCTTAACAAGCGGGGCTGCGTGTTCCAGCATCCAGCTAACAGTGGCATGACCAGCTTCATGAAAAGCGATTGCTTTTTTCTCCTCTGGAGTGATTATTTTGTTTTTCTTTTCAAGCCCACCAATAATCCTGTCAACAGCATCTAGAAAATCTTGTTTGCCAACAGCCTTATTTCCTTTTCTGGCAGCAATGAGAGCTGCTTCATTACAAACATTTGCAATATCTGCCCCAGAGAAACCGGGAGTTTGTTTTGCAAGAAAATCAAGGTCGAGATTTTCTTCTTTTTTAATGGGTCTTAAATGTACTTCAAATATCTCTTTACGTTCTCTTACGTCTGGTAAATCAACATATATTTGTCGGTCAAAACGACCCGCACGCATCAATGCTTTATCAAGAACATCTGCACGGTTTGTGGCAGCTAGCACTATCACATTGGCATTAGAACCAAAACCATCCATTTCAGTTAAGAGCTGGTTGAGTGTATTTTCTCTTTCGTCATTAGAGCCTGAGAAATTATTTTTTCCCCTTGCACGACCAATAGCATCAATTTCATCAATAAAGATGATTGATGGTGATTTTTCTTTGGCTTGTTTGAATAAATCTCTCACTCTGGATGCTCCAACTCCCACAAACATTTCTACAAAGTCTGAACCTGAAAGTGAGAAAAATGGAACTTTTGCTTCACCGGCAACAGCTTTTGCAAGCAAGGTTTTTCCGGTTCCCGGAGGTCCAACTAGGAGTGCTCCTTTAGGAATCTTTCCTCCAAGAGCGGTATATTTATCGGGAGTTTTAAGAAAATCAACTATTTCCTGAATTTCTTCTTTTGCACCTTCAAGACCTGCAACATCTCTGAAAGAAACTTTTACATCTGTGTTTTGGTCAAAAAGGCGTGCTTTTGATTTGCCAATATTAAAGAGTTGCCCGCCGGGTCCGCCACCTGCACCACTAGACATTCTGCGCATGATGAAAATCCAGATAGCAATTATAATTGCAAATGGAAGCAATGTGAGTAATATGTCTCCCCAAACATTGGATTCTGTATCATAAACAACTGCAGTAGGCAAATTGTTTGCTTCTTTAGTTCTTCTTAAATCGTTTTCAAAATTTTGAAGGTCACCAAATTCAAATTGATATGCTGGCACATTTGAGGAAAGGGATTGATTTCCCACTTTTCTAACGTGTACCTCTTTCGCCTTAGCCTCACTAGTGAGAAAGACTCTTGCTTTATTTTTGTTAACAATTACAACTTTTTCAACATCACCACTTACTAGAAATTCCTGAAATTCTGCAGGGGTAGTCTTTGCAGGTTCAGTCCATCCACCACCGCTAAAAAAATTTATTGCCAGGAATGCCAGTGCAATCATTCCATAAATCCATAACGGGCTAAATTTTGGCTTTTGGTCTTTATTTTTATTGCCATCTCCTTTGGGAGATTTATCACTTTTATTTATGTTTTCTGTATCGTTTGCCATTAAAATGGTTTAATTATTTAATAACTGGTTTCAATTTTCACTGTTTTTGCGTCACCCCAGAGACTTTCAATATCATAATATTCTCTGATATGCTTTTGGAAAACATGAACTACAATATTGATGTAATCCATTAAAATCCACTCGGCATTTTCTGAGCCTTCTATGTGCCAGGCTTTTTCTTTGAGTGATTTGCTCACGGTTTTTTCAACGGAATTTGCAATAGCATTTACCTGTGTGTTTGAGGTTCCGTTGCAAATGATAAAGTAGTCGCAAACAGTATTTTCTATTTCTCTAAGATCAAGAATTTCAATATCTTGACCCTTTACTTCTTCAATACCTTGAATTATTTGAGTGATTAATTGATCTGCTTCGTTTTCTTTTTTGGTCATTAAAACTATTTTTGCAAAGTTATTACTTTTTTGGTTTTCTGTAACTTTCTATTTTATAAGATTAACGCAATTTTTACATTTGCTTATGTTAATATACAAAATCAATGCCACTAGCTCAACAAATAGTTACCTCAAATCACTATTAAAAGAAAATCATGCACAAGATGAACTTGTAGTTATTACAGATGAACAAACCCGGGGAAGAGGGCAGGTGGGAACATCCTGGCACTCACAGAAAGGTAAAAGCTTGACGTTCAGTATTTATAAACAGTTTAGTGAATTAATAGTATCTCGCCAATTTTATCTTTCTATGGCAGTTTCAATAGCTGTTAAAGAAACATTGGAATCGTTTGCCATTCCAGAGCTTAAAGTAAAATGGCCTAACGACATTCTGTCAGCAAATAAAAAACTTTGCGGTGTTCTTATCGAAAATGTCTTTCAAGACAAACACATAAAAGGAAGTATTATAGGGATTGGTTTGAATGTTAATGATTCTCATCTTGCTAATTTGCCCAATGCCACTTCAATGAAGATTGCAACACAAAAGCATTTTGAAATTGAACAAGTTTTTAATGAGTTATTAAACAATTTGCTAAAGAACCTAAGTTTAATTGAAAATACTCAGCTCAAACCAATAGAAGAAAGGTATTTAAAAAATCTCTACAGAATAAATCAAATAAGCGTTTTTGAAAACGCGCAAAAAAAGTGTTTTAATGGAATTATCAAAGGGGTTTCTGAAGAAGGTAAATTACTAGTTGAGACTGAAGATGAAAGGATACTTGCTTTTGATTTAAAAGAAATAAAACTATTATCTGGGCTAAAGTAAACTCAAATTATTGCTCAAAGTTTCCAAAAATTTTGAAATGGGTCCTTTTATCATCATAGCCATCATGGCATTAAATTCTCCTTCAAAATGCAATTGAGCAGTTGAAGAGGAATCGTTTATTTCTTCAATTTGCGCAGATAGCGTAAAGGGCAATTTGTCACTTATGGCTCCCAAAACTACTTTGTTAGGAGGAAGTGTTTCTTTTAATTCGAGTGCTATTTCAGGCATTCCCTTGAGTGCAAAAACAAAGGCATTGTCTCCTATTACTTCAAATTTACTAATGTTATCTGGCATTAATTGCTCAAAGTTTTTTACATCACTTAAAAAGGCACACAATTCAAATGCAGATTTGTTTACGGTTACTTTGTTGCTTTCGAGGTTCATAATTTAAATTCTATTTTTTTATTGAAGGGTGTTAGGTTTCTGGTTTCTGGTTTGTTGTTTATTGTTTATTGTTTATTGTTTAAATCAAACCTACTACCTCCAACCTAAAACCCAATTGAATAAACCTACCATTTGGAAAGCAAGCTCACAAACTTACAAACTCACAAACTATTTTCCAGTCCATTCCGCCGGGTTTTCTCTCCAGGATTTAAGGGTTTGCAGTTCTTTATTAGATATGTAATTTGCTTTTTCAGCTTGACCTAAAAGATGTTCATAATCACTCAGTGTGTGAAGTGCTATTTTATCTTTTTTGAAATTATCTTGAGCAACCTGAAAGCCGTATGTAAAAACAGCAACCATCCCTTTTACTTTTACTTGTGCATCGTTGAGCGCTTTGACGGCATTTAAACTACTTTTTCCTGTGCTTATAAGGTCTTCAACAACAACAACGTTTTGGTTAATATCAAGTTTTCCTTCCACTTGATTTTGCCTGCCATGACCTTTTGCTTCAGGTCTTACATATACAAAAGGGAGGTTTAAATAATCTGCAACCAGCATTCCAATCCCAATGGCACCCGTTGCAACACCGGCAATAACATCTGGCTTTCCATAGAGTTCCTCAATTTGTTGAGACAGGTGCTCTCTCACATAATTTCTTATGGGTGGATAAGACAAAATAATGCGGTTGTCACAGTAAATTGGAGATTTCCAACCAGAAGCCCATAAAAAAGGGTTTTGCGGTTGTAATTTAATTGCATTAATTTGCAATAATAAATCGGCTGTTTTTTGTGCCGTTTCTTTATTCAAAATCATACTGCAAATGTATAAAGTTTTTGTTAATGATAAACCCATTTATCTCACAAGCGAGGTGGTTTTTCATAAAGAGGCCAAGTGCCTTATGCTTAAGGATGTTGATTTGGAGACAGTTGTAAAAAAAGTTGCCAATAATAAATGGTCTCAAGTTTATTTATATTATCCAAATGGTGAACAACTCATTCAAAAGCTAAAAAAGAAAATTCAGGTTGTAGTAGCAGCGGGTGGTCTTGTGAGAAATGAAGCCAATGAGATTCTATTTATAAAAAGAAATGGAAAATGGGATTTGCCAAAGGGCAGGGTTGAAGAAAAGGAAACTATTGAAGAAGCCGCTTACCGCGAAACGGAGGAGGAAACAGGAGTTACTGGTCTTGAAATTGTGAAACCGCTTCAAATCACCTATCATTTTTTTAACCGAAATGAAAAACTCAAACTCAAAGAAACTTATTGGTTTGAGATGAAAACTTCATTTACAGGAGATTTAACCCCAGAAAAAAGTGAAGGTATCCAAAAAGCAGTTTGGAAAAATCCTAAAAAGACCGCAAAAGCACTGCATAAATCCTATGCAAACATCAGAGAGCTGTTTTATCAAGAGGTTAATTTAAAACCCTGAGAATGGGATACCTCAGGTGGGCTTTTTCATAGTGCACAGACTGTTTGTAAAGCCAATTCAACTGGTCGTATCCATTTTCTCTGAAAGCTTCATCCTCCTGTTTTTTTAAATCAAACCTTTGTTTTAACTCGGGATTGCTTTCAAGCAGATCTTCAGCTATTTCCTCAAAAACATAAGGAGAAAAGCCTTCTTTTTGCTGTAGTATTGTATCAAAAAAATTCCAGTTAAAAAAAGAATCTACCGCTTCAGGCTCGAGCGTTTCAAGCAGATACCTTATACCGGGTTGATTTGTCAAAACAAGATAATCTCCCTTGAAAACAGTTGTTTTTTCCATTTTCTTTGAAATGGTAGTATTGAAATGCATATAATGCCCTTCATAAGCCGATGAACGCGTTTTGAAATCTTCTATGCGATTCACTTCGGTTTGAATGAGTGTGTCATTTTTTATTTGAAGCATTTCAATTTGATTTATTTTGAGTAATTCAATGACATTCCACCAGCCTTGAGGAATGATGTACCCCTTTGGAACGCTAACTGACTTTGATGGCTTAAAATAATTATAGAAAGGCACTTCTTTTGTAAACGGTTTATTTCTATCATAAAATAATCTTGTTTTTCCGGTAACCTTGCTCTCTCTGTAGTCACTTTCATATCCTTTAAATTCAAGCTTAGTAAAATGAGTGCTGTCAACTTCCCATTGAATGGGGTATTCATCACCGGTTTTTAACTGTTTTATTGCATTTTTTCTGAGTGATTTTATGGTTTTATAATTTGAATCAGTAATTTCAATCATACTTTTCATAATTGCATAAGTGCCCTTTACTCTGTCTTCATAGGGTTTTAACATGTGAGTTTCAACCATCATGCCTATGGTGTTAAATAGAGTTGTGTATCCGGTTGAATATCTTGGTGAATCCATAAATTGAGTAAACCCAGTATCTGGTGGTTTATTAAAAACATTGACATAGGGTGTGATGTCCCAATTACTTTGTTTTAAGTTTTTTTCAACTTCTGGAATAAAAGTTTTGATTAAATAATCACCCAGTGCACCTCCCAGTTTATTGTGTTGGGTAAAAAGGTGGGTGATTGTATATTGATAATCGGCGCCGTTGCTCACGTGGTTGTCAATAAAAACATCTGGATTTAAAGAATGAAATAATTCGGCGAAAGCTCGTGCATTTCGAGAGTCAGATTTAATAAAATCGCGGTTGAGGTCATAATTTCTGGCGTTTCCGCGAAAGCCATATTCATCAGGCCCATTTTGATTGGTTCTTGTAGTGCTGTTTCTTTTTAAAGCACCGCCAATGTTGTAAACCGGAATGGTTGCGACAATTGTGTTTTTAGGAATTTCAATAGTACCGTTAGCTAAATCACTAAACAATTGCATAGTAGCTTCAATCCCATCAGGTTCTCCGGGATGAATGCCATTGTTGATCAGGATGATGGCTTTTTCTTTTTGCAACTCCTCAAAATCAAAGGTTCCTTCGGGATTAAAAGTAACTAGATGAAGTGGATGCCCGCTGTCTGTGAGTCCCATTATTTTCACATCAATAGATTTGTGATGACTTGACAATTGATAATAAAAATGAATCACCTCAGAATAGGATGATTGATAATCCAGTAAAAGTTGATTATTTTTTGAATTTTGTAGGGTTGCATTGCCTTGATGAAGGAAAAGTAAAAAAGAAACAATTAAAAAATTTGACATAAAAATGACCAGAGTTAATGATATATTAAATAAAAGTAATATATTTGTTTATTAATCTAAAAATAAACATTATGAAAAAAATTACTTTATTTGTAGCTGCATTATTTATGAGTGTAGCAATTAATGCACAAGTTACCATTACTCACAACAATTCTCAAGTGATTGTTGATAACCTTGGTCTTACCTGTCAAGCTGGTGGTATTACTACCGATAATGCATTTTATGGTGCATTTGACTTAGCTAATGATTTTGGTATTACAACAGACTGGCAAATTGAGGATGTTCAATTTGGGGTTGACGAAGTTTTATTTGCACCAGGTGATAGTTATCCTGTTTTAGTAACTTTCAGTACCTCAGATAATGGACTTCCTACTGGAAATTTATCTATAATTGGAGATACTTTTGGTACCATCTCTTCTAGTGATGCACTTTCAGTTGTTACTTTTACTGTTGACCCGGGTGTCATTGTTCCTGCCGGTGAAGTTCTTATTGTAGAGCTTGCGGTTTCTAATGATGGCTCAACAGGATTTAGATTAGGTGCAACAGATGTGCCTTCAAACGATGATTCTTGGATTCAAGCATTAGATTGTGGTTTAGCAGATCCCGGAACTTATGCTTCATTAGGATTTGGAGACAGATGGCATGTAATGAATGTTACTGGTGATGAAGTGCTTTCAGTTGGAGACAATCTTGCTGATGTTGTTTCTATTTACCCTGTTCCTGCAATAGATGTAATAAACGTAAAAGTTCCTTCAAGTATTGAAGTTTCTGAAGTTACATTACACGACCTCTTAGGAAGAAATACAGGTGCTATATTCTCTAATGGAACAATCAATGTTTCTGATTTAAGCAGAGGAGTTTATATGCTAACAGTAAGAACTACTGAAGGTTCCTTAACTCAAAAAGTAGTTAAAAAATAAAAAAATCTTTAAATAAAAGTTAAAACCCTCTCCAATTTTTTGGGGAGGGTTTTTTTATTCATTCAAACAATACTATTTTAGAGGAGTAATTAAAAATAATGATTAAAACCTCTTTTATAAAAAATCTCCCGTTTATTCTTGTGAGCATTTTTTGTTGCCACAATTTATTTCCTCAAAGCGTTAAAGACACCACATCCCTTTCTGAAGTTGTATTATTTAGCACTCAAATAAATAGTACACTACAAAACAGTGCAACTTCTGTATCTGTCCTTTCAAAAAATGATCTGATTCAAGGTGATGGTTTGATAATCACATCCTCTTTAAACAAGGTTCCAGGAGTCTATATGCAGCAAGGTGCCCTCAATACAAACAGAGTAACTATAAGAGGCATAGGAGCCCGTTCTCAATTTTCCACAAACAGGTTGAAAGCTTATTACAATGATATTCCTTTAAGTAATGCCGAAGGCGAAACCATCATCGAGGATATTGACCTAGAAGCTATTGAAAGAGTTGAAATTATCAAAGGTCCCAATGCAACTAGTTTTGGCGCAGGACTGGGGGGTGTAATTTCCATATTTGGTAATGAAACAAGGCCGGGAGATTCATTTATAAGGGCGGGCTCAACTTTTGGAAGTTTTGGACTCTACAAACAAACGATCTCTTTGGGATATGGAATGGAACAAGCAAGCATTTATGCAAACTTTAGCAGTCTTGAAAGTGACGGGTATAGAGAAAACGGTTCTTATGATAGAAAATCCTTTAACTTAAATGGAAATTTCCGCTTAAGCGAAAAGGGAACACTCTCATTTATTGGAATTTTTACCCGTTTAAAAGCCTTTATCCCTAGCTCCTTAAACGAAACAGACTTCAATGAAAGACCTGAAATGGCAGCCTCAAACTGGGCTGCAGCAAAGGGATTTGAGTCTTATGATAAGTTACTATTAGGTTTGGGATATGATTTTTTGTTTTCAGAAAAGTGGAATATTTCTTCCAGTTTGTTTTTTAATTTGAAAGACGGGTATGAGCCACGCCCTTTTGATATTATTGATGATTTTACCTCAAGTATCGGCTTTCGAGGAAGGCTTAATCATACCAATCAATTTTTATCGTTTCCCTATGAAATAAGCCTTGGAACTGAAGTCATTTTTGAAGATTACACTTTTTCTCTTATCGAAAACTTATATCAATCGCAACCCGGTGAGGGAAGTGTCGCAGGCGAAACATTTGCAGAAGTGGATCAAAAACGTAGCTATGCAACTATCTTTCTTCAGATGAATACAAAGCTAACAGAAAAATTGCTCCTAGAAAAAGGAGTTTCACTCAACACTGCTAGATATACTTTGAAAGATGTATTCCAAAGTGTTAATTCCTCTCAGGATGGGGCGTATGCCTTTGACAATGTCTGGTCACCAAGGTTGGGACTCTCCTATCAAATTTCTAAAGGTAAAAATGTTTATTCAGCTATAAGTAAAGGTTTTTCCATACCCTCTGTAGCTGAGACTTTAACTCCAGAGGGCGAAATCAATACAAACCTAAAACCCGAAATCGGTACCAATTATGAGATAGGTTTTAAAATGAACTGGCTTTCAAATACACTTTACACCGAAATGTCATTGTACACTACCCAAATTAAAAATCTTCTTGTTGCAAGGCGCATTGCCGAGGATCAATTTGTGGGAATCAATGCCGGTGAGAGTAGCCATAAAGGAATAGAGCTTTTTGTAAATTATAGATTGTTTTCAAACTTAGGGTTTCAATTGAACCCTTTCCTTTCAGGTACTTTTACTGATTTTAAATTTAAAAATTTTGTAGATGGAGATTCAGATTTTTCCGGAAATGAATTAACAGGTATTCCTGATATTCAATGGAATTTTGGCATTGATTTTAAAAGTGATTTGGGATTTTCTTTTTATGGTGTTTATAGAAATGTGGGTCAAATTCCTTTAAATGACTTAAACTCTTTATACAATGATGCCTATCAACTGGTGGATGTGAAAACTTCATATCATTTTAAAATCAAAAAAGCTTTGGATACTCAATTATTTTTTGGTGTAAACAATTTATTTGATGAAAAATATGCAGCTAGTATTTTACCCAATGCAGTGGGCTTTGGCAATGCCCCACCACGCTACTTTTATCCGGGAAATCCTAGAAATTACTATTTGGGTGTTTCAATTACATATACCTTTTAAGTTTACCATACAATTAAGTAAACCAAATAAAGGATATACAAACTTAAAAAAACAACGCCTTCCCAGCGATCTATACATCGGTATTTTCCGGTAAAAACAAAAAGGAATAATAGAACACCTGCAAAAATATTCATTGCAATATCAACAAAGGAAGCAGAAGCAACTACAACAGGTGTTACCACTGCAGAAACTCCCAAAACAAAAAAGATATTAAAAATATTTGAACCCACTACATTACCGATAGCAATATCCACATTTTTCTTTCTCACAGCAGCAATTGAGGTTGCCAATTCCGGCAGGGAAGTGCCTATAGATACTATGGTTAAACCAATGACACGTTCTGATAAACCTAAAATTTGAGCAATGGAAGTGGCACTTTCAACAATCAAATGACCACCAAGTACCAAACCTCCTAAACCGATAAAAATAAAAAGAACAGCTGTGAGTGTTTTTTGTTGTTTAACATCAGTTTTTTCGTTGGATGTTTCATTTTTTGATACAGCCACATTATATACAAGAAAGATGGTAAAAAATAATAAAAGCAGGATGGCATCACTTCTCGAAATACTATTTTGAATGCTTTCGCCTAAAAAGATATCTGCGGTAATAACCAAAACAACAACAGCAGCAAGTAAACTCAATGGAATTTCATACCAGGTTGTATTGCTTTTTATAGCCAGCGGATAAATAATCGATGAAATTCCCAGAATTCCCAACACATTAAAAATATTACTGCCCAAAACATTCCCCAAAACCATTTCTGTATTGCTATTTACTGCGGCAATTACATTCACCACCAGCTCTGGAGCAGATGTACCAAAAGCAACAATGGTGAGCCCTATAACAATGTTTGGAATACCAAATTTTGCCGCCAATCCAGATGCAGAATCAACCAATTTGTCTGCCCCAAAAATGAGCACCACAAACCCAACGATTAATAATAGAATATCAATCATAATGAAAAGGTTTTTTTAAAAAGTTTATTTGAATCTTACACTATCTGGGACTAAAACACTATAGTCACCTTTATTGCGAATCACATCGCGCACAATGCTTGAGCTAATGTATGATGTTCTGGAGGCAGTTAAAAGAAAAACGGTTTCAATTTTTGAGAGTTTTCGATTAGTGTGAGCAATGGCTTTTTCAAATTCAAAATCGGCGGGGTTCCGCAGACCTCTTAAAATGAACTCAGCATCCATTTTTTTACAAAGGTCTATTGTGAGACCTTCATAAGTTATGACCTTAATTTTAGGATCGTCTGAAAAAGCATCTTCTATAAATTTTTTGCGTTGCTCTAATGAAAACATATATTTTTTTTCAGCATTGATGCCAATGGCAACAATGATTTCATCAAAAAGTTGAACGCCTCTTTTTATGATGTCATAATGGCCCAAAGTGATGGGATCAAAAGAACCGGGAAATAGTGCTCGTTTCATAGAGTCGAATTGTGAATAAAGGTACTTATTTTTTCTGAAATGCCTGCTCCACAAGATTTCCAAATAAATCTTCAAGAGTAATCCCGGCAGCTCTCGCTTGCTTAGGAATAATACTTTCAGGAGATAAACCGGGGTTTGTATTCATTTCAATAAAATGGGGCACGCCCTCTTGAATAATGTATTCACTTCGGGAAAGCCCCGTCATATTTAGGAGTTCATAAATGCGTTTAGCCTCTGCTTTTACACGTTCTCTTTCATCCTCAGGGATTCTTGCCGGGGTTATTTCTTGTGACTTTCCAAGATACTTGGCTTCATAGTCAAAAAACTCATTCTCTGAGACAATTTCTGTAGCAGGTAATACCAAAACCTCACCTTTGAATTGAATGACTCCCACAGAAATTTCAGTTCCTATTAAACAGCTTTCGATTAATATTTCGGGGTCCTCTTTATAAGCAACTTCTATGGCGACCGGTAAATCTTCCATGGTTTTTACTTTTGAAATTCCAAAACTGGATCCCGATCGGCTGGGCTTAACAAAGCAAGGAAGCCCTACTTTTTTGACTATTTCTTCCGGTTTAATTTCATCCCCTTTGTTGAGATAGTAAGCGTTTGCAGAATGCACACCATAACTTTTTAAAACAGATAAACAATCTCTTTTGTTGAACGTAAGTGCCGCCTGATAGTAGTTGCAGGAAGTATGCGGTAATCCAATGAGTTCAAAATATGCTTGTAGAAGACCGTCTTCACCTGGAGTACCATGAATGGTGTTAAAAACAACATCGGGTTTGATGATTTGTGAACCGTTTGAAAAACTAAAATCAGATTTGTTGATTTCAAATTTATCACCTGTTTCAGATTTGTAATACCAACTGTCTTTTGTGATATGGATGCGATAGACATCATAAGTTGTTTTTGAGAGTGATTCATAAACAACCTGCCCACTTTGTATTGAAATTTCAAACTCGCTGGAGTAGCCTCCCATTACTACAGCAACAACTTTTTTTTGCATACCAATTACAGATTATTAACGTTAAACAAAAGTAGGATTAATAAACCGAATCCAAAAAATAATATTTTAGCAATTTAAGCATTACCTTTGCTACTTGAATTTAATGGTTAGTTTTTTAATGAGTCAAAACCAAAAAGAGGATGAGTTTAATCAAGTTTATTTTTTCAAAGGCATTTGTAAAACAGCTTATCATAGCAGGGATAGTATTGCTTCTACTTGTTTTTTTAATCTTATATTGGTTGAAATTTACTACAAATCACAACCAGCAAATTGAAGTGCCTGATCTTGCAAAAATGTCACTTGATGATGCTGTTACAAAACTCAAAGAAAATGATTTGCGACTTGAAGTTTTAGATTCGGCCAACTATAATCCCGATTATCCAAAATACTCGGTAATTGAACAAATTCCTACTGCCGGAAGTAAGGTCAAAGAAAATAGAAAAATCTACATTACTTTAAATCCTTCGGGTTACAGAAAAGTTGAAATTCCGCCGCTTGCAGGCAGAACAAAAAGACAGGTTGAACCCACTTTGAGAGCGCTTGGATTTGAGATAGGACAAATTATTTACAGACCAGATATGGCAAAGGACAGGGTCCTTGAATTGAGGTATAAAGGAAAAGAAATACTCCCGGGTGAAATTCTTCAAATCACATCTGTAATTGACCTGGTGCTGGGTGATGGTAAGCTCCGCTATCAAGGAGATAGTGAAGACTCAGAAGAAATGCAAACTGAAGGAGAGCAAATAACAGATGGCGACACTGAATAATGACATTGAAGAAAACGATGACCTCTATGAGCACCATCGGTTTGTGGCAGATAAAGGGCAACAGCCTCTGCGTGTCGATAAATACCTGATGAACTATATTGAGGGAGCTACCCGCAATAAAATTCAAACTGCTGCCAAAGACGGGAACATTTATGTCAATGATACGCCCGTAAAATCAAATTACAAAGTAAAACCGGGCGATATCATCAGGGTTATGTTTACACATCCACCTTATGAATTTCTTTTGGTACCCGAAAACATTCCGCTAGATATTGTTTATGAAGATGAAGCACTGCTGGTAGTCAATAAACCAGCCGGAATGGTAGTGCACCCAGGTCATGGAAACTATTCAGGTACTTTAATCAATGCATTGGTTTATCATATTGAAAACCTTCCTGTAAACAGCAATGAACGTCCCGGTCTGGTACACAGAATTGACAAAGACACCAGTGGACTTCTGGTAGTTGCAAAAACAGAGTCTGCGATGACTCATCTCGCTAAACAATTCTTTAACAAAACCAGTGAGCGCGAGTATGTGGCACTCGTTTGGGGAGACGTTTTGGAAGAGGAAGGAACCGTTGAAGGACATATTGGAAGACATCCCAAAAACCGTTTACAAAATATGGTTTTTGAAGATGAAAGCCAAGGAAAGGAAGCGGTAACCCATTACAAAGTTCTGGAACGTTTTGGGTATGTGACCCTTGTTTCCTGCAAACTTGAAACCGGAAGAACGCACCAAATAAGGGTGCATATGAAGCACATTGGCCACACACTATTTAATGATGAACGATATGGAGGGGAAAAAATACTAAAAGGAACTACCTTCTCAAAATACAAGCAATTTGTGGAAAACTGTTTTAAAATCCTTCCGCGGCAAGCGTTGCATGCCAAAACACTTGGGTTTAAACACCCCGTTACCGGAAAGTTTATGTCCTTTGAAACTCCTTTACCAGAGGATATGCAGCAGTGTATTGAAAAATGGCGCAACTATGTGAAGCACCAGAAGGATTTTGAAGAATAACTCATTTTCTTTTCAAATTTTCTAAACGCATTCAATCATAAATTTTACTTATTGGTTGATTTACAGAAGCTTTAACCTCTCAATTAGAATTAAAGCACTATTTTGTAAATTTGCAAAAAAATTTTATACCTATGAAGATTCTCCTTTCACCGGCAAAATCACTCGATTTTGAAAGCAAATTACCAACAGACAAAACATCTCAACCTATTTTTTTAGGCGAGGCCGAAAAGTTGAATGCGGTTTTAGAAAAAAAATCAAAGAAACAGTTGAAGACAATCAAGGAATGGCTTTTACCATGATTAAAATAGGCTTGAATTATAAGGGTGAAGGAAATCATGATTCAGCGAAATATTACATGGCAACATCATACCAAATAGCAGAAGAAAT
>DAINOA010000011.1:0-22226 GCA_036735625.1 Planktosalinus sp.
TTTTTCCCTAGTAGCTATTTTTGTCTATTTACCTTTGTTTACTTTAAAAGACAAAATTATTTTATAGCAAAACTCTGTTTAACAGCTACTTAATTTACTTCCAGGTTTTGAAAACAAAACTCATAACCCGAAGGTCACAGGTTCGAGTCCTGTTCCCGCTACAACAAGAGAACTCAAAAAGGGTTCTCTTTTTTATTGCTCAAGATTTGAAACTTCAAATTGAGTCAATTCACTATCCTGAAAACCAACCGAAAGTTCAATTGGGTTGCAACACACTTCACAATCTTCAACATAGTTTTGTTTTGTTACAGAGGAATCAAGCAGCATCGAAATTTCCTCCCAGCAATAAGGACATTGAAAAAAGTGTTCATACATAACTAAAAATCTACATCCAGCAATCTCCCGGTGAGTTGTAAGAGTTCTAATTCGGCGAGTTTGGCTTCATATTTTGCCAGATTTTTGTTAGTTTGGGCATTGAGCAAATTGATTTGGGCTTGTCTCAATTCCAGAGAGCTTATTTGCCCCAGTTTATAACGTTCATTTGAACGTTCAAAATTTCCTTTGGCAGTTTCTACATTCTGCTGTTGAAGTTCATAAATTTTCTTTCGGTTATCATAATTGCCCCGTGAATTGGCAATTGTGCGTTTCACCTCAAGAGTTATTTGTTGTTTTATCAAATTTTGGTTTTCAAATCGTATTCTGGCATTTTTAGAATTTACAATATTGCTCCCGCCATCAAAAAGATTCCAGGTAAGATTGATGCCTGCATTGAAACCAGTGGAGGTGTTGGAGGCTAAAAAGTTTGTTGCCGGAAAATTTCCTTCATTCCATCCATAGGAACCGGTTAAGCCAAGTGAAGGTAAGAATACAGAATTGCTAACTTTTCTGGCATAGTCACTAATTATAATGTTTTGATTTGCCTGTAAAAGTGTGACATTATTTGCTTCGGCTTCAGCAATATAACTTTCAATAGCGAGCAAATTCTCAAAAGTAACTGAGGTATCAATTTCAAAATTGCGCTCTAATTCATTGTTTAAAACAACATTCAAATCGCGCTTGGCATTGATTAATGCTTGTCTGGTATTCATAACGTTCACGCTGTCTGTAGTGATGTCAACTTTGGCGTTTAGCACTTCGAGTCTTGTATTTTGTCCGTATTCAAACTGATATTCAGCTCGTGTGAGGCGTTCCTTAGTGTTTTCAAGCGTTTCTTTTAATACACTCAGGTTTTCTGTCAATCTTGCTACTTCATAGTAAACCGAAAAAAGTTGCAGTATCGTAATTTCAATACTTTCACGAGCTTCAAGTTCGCTTAGGTTATACTGCTCCTTCAAACTTTTGTAATTATAATGCCTTCCCAAGCCATCAAAAAGTAAAAAATTGAGGTTTAATGATGCATTATATCGGTCTGTTTCTGCTCCAATTACTTCACTTGATGTCCCATCCTGAAAAGTGGCCGTTTGATCTTCGATTGCATATTGACCCCCGGCATTTCCGGTTAAGGAAGGTAAATAACCCGAATTTAATAACCCTGAATTGTTTTTGGCAACCAAAACTTCATTATTGGCTATTTGAATACCAAAATTATTTTCTAAAGTCAACCTGATTGCTTCCTCTTTTGTGAGTAATTCCTGAGCATTCAGTTGAAAACCAAAACAGCAAAACAGTGCAAAAAACAGGTATTTAATTGTCATACTCCTCATCTATTTCCTTTTCTTTTATAGCGCGTTCAACATCTTCTTTATTGACTTTTTTTCCTGTTGCCAGCCAGATGGTTCCGGTCTTTATTTTGTTATTTATTGTTAAAAATAAAGGAAGCAAAAACAAGGTCAAAACAGTAGCTATACCAATTCCATAAGCGATGGAAATTGCCATAGGTTTTAAAAACTGCGCTTGTCTGCTTTTTTCGAAAATAAGGGGAGCCAATCCGGCAATGGTGGTTAAAGAAGTCAAAAAGATGGCTCTAAAACGTGATCTGCCTGCTTCATATAAGGCTTTATCAAAAGGCAAGCCTTCTTTTAAAAATGTATTGAATTTTGTGATTAGTACCAGCCCGTCATTTACCATAATACCAATGAGTGCTATAATTCCCATTGCAGACAACATATTGACTGGAAAACCGTGAATCCAGTGTCCCCATGCAACTCCAATGACACTAAAGGGAATTAACATTAAAAGCAACAATGGCTGACTGTAACTTCTAAAGGTAAAAGCGATGGTTGCATAAATTAAAAACAGAATAATGGGTATTATCGCTGAAGCAGAATTGGAAAGCTTTTGAGCTTCTCTATTTTGACCTTCATAAGATACAGAAACAGTGGTGTATTTAGCCAGAATTTCAGGAATAATACCTTGTTGGATTTCAAAAAGTATATCTGTGGCGCTGTCATTGGGGTTTTCCAAATCGGCATTTACCTGAATTTCTCTCTTTCCATCAAGGTGGCGAATGGATTCATCACCACGCTCTATGGTGTAAGTGGCTATTTCGCCGAAAGGCACCCGTTCACCGGAAGGTGTGATAATGCGCATCGCGTTTAAATCGTTGATTGAGGACCTGCCTTCACGATCATACCGCACCCATACCCTAACCTCATCCTGTCCTCTTTGAAAGCGTTGTGCTTGAGCACCAAAAAACCCGGCTCTTATTTGCTGCATCACTTCGTTGAGCGTAAGACCCAAAGCATAGGCAGTTTGATTAAGCTCAACCCTAATTTCTTTAATACCTTGTGGGTCTGTATCTGTAACATCTTTAAGTCTGGAATCATTTTCAAAATGTGCTTTGAGCTCTTCTTTTGCAGCTTTTAGTTGTTGAGTATTATTTCCTAAAAAAGCTACAGAAACCGGTGTTCCTCCAAAAGTACCACCAGAACCAAAAGTAAGTTGTTCCACTCCATAAACAGGACCCACTGCGTCTCTTATCGCAGAGGTGATTTCGGGGGAGGAAAAATCACGATCTTCTCCTGGTAACAAATTGACATTTAAGGATGCTTTGTTGTTCCCCGGTCCTACCCGCTTTATAATGTTTTGAATGACTTGTAAATTACCTGTTTGCTTTTTAGTAAATTCTTCATTGACTTCCCAGGCTTTTGCCTCCACATAAGAGATGATTGAATCTGTAGTTGCTGGGTTTACTCCTTCACTCATCAATAAATTGATGGAGACCCTGTCGCTGGCGATGCTTGGAAATATTGTAACCCTAATGATGCCTCCCATAATGGAGGCTACAGTTAACATCAAAACAGATACAATAATGGCAAGTGATAAAAAATTATTTCTAAGGACAAATGCAAGCACTGGGCTGTAGAATTTATCTCTTAAATATCGCATACTTTTATCTCCCAATCTATTGAGAACACGCAGCTTTGCGAAAAATTTGTCGATTCCCTTTTTTTCTTGTTGTTCTTTCTCACCATTACGCACCAATGCTTTTGAATGAGCGATGTGAGCCGGTAGAATAATAAAAGCTTCTACCAAAGAGATGATTAATGTCAAAATAACAACTACCGAAACCTCTGCATAAAATTTCCCTATCCTACTATCTAAAAATTGAAAGGTTAAAAAAGCTAATACCGTGGTTATAATTGCAGATAGTATGGGAGGTACCACTTCCATCGTTCCGTCAACGGCAGCTCTTATAGGTCCTTTCCCCTTTTCATAATGCTGATAAATATTTTCTGAAATTACAATCCCGTCATCAACAAGAATACCTATCACGATAATCATCCCAAATAAGGATAGAATATTGATAGTTATTCCAAAAAAGGGAGCCAACATAAACATACCAAAAAATGCAATAGGCAATCCAAATGCAACCCAAAAAGCAACGCGGGTATTGAGGAAAAATGACAGAAAAAACAATACAAGTAAGATTCCCATACCGCCATTTTCTATCAAAATTTGTGTGCGTTGATTCAACGAAATGGAGGAATCATTTACCACATCAAGCCGTATGTTACTATTTTTTGCATTGAAATCTTTAATGTAATTATTTACACTCTCTGCAGAAGAGAGTAAATCTTCATTATTTGTATTACTTACGTTAATATTGACAGAGAGGTTACCGTTAAAATAAGATGCATTGGGGGTTTCAGCAAATCGATCTCTCACAGAAGCCAGGTCTTTAAGCCTTACCATTGCACCGCTTTCATCTGCTCTTACGATAATGTTGTCAATTTCCTCTGCAAAATAGCCTCTATTATTTGCTCTGATGAGGTAGTCTTCTACATCTGTTTTAATGGTTCCACCGGTGGTAAAAATATTGGCTCCTCTCACTGCATTGGCGACTTCTTGAAATGAAATATTATAAGCTAAGAGGTCATTTTCTCTAACTGCAATTTCAATTTCTTCAGCCGGGTAACCGGTAATTTCAATTTGTGACAGGCCGGGAATGGCCCTTAATTCATTTTCAATTTGTCGTGCAATTTGCTTTAGAGTAGCCAGAGGTACATTATCTCCACTCACCGCAAACTGTATGGTTTCCCTTGTGGGAATTTGTTTTGAAACCACCAGTGGCTCCATATCTGCCGGAAATGTGGGTACACGGTCAACCGCGTTTTTTACCTCTGCAAGAATAACATCAATGTTTTCACCGCGTTCAATTTCGACAGTGATTGAACCACCATTTTCTCTTGCTGTTGAAGTTACCCGTGAAATACCTTCAAGACCCTTTAGATTGTCTTCAATTTTTATAACAATGCCCTCTTCAATTTCCTGAGGAGAGGCCGCCGGGTAGTTGATATTGATATTGATGATTTCTGAATCTACTAAGGGAAAAAAAGAGGATTTGAGACTACTAATTCCAAAGATTCCAAAAATGACAAACGCAAAAATAATCACATTTACAGCGACGCTGTATTTTATAAAATATTCAATTACTTTGCGCATAAAATTTGTTTTTTAATGAGCTGAAATTATTTTTTAATTGATAATAACAGGTTGACCTGCAAATGCCCCAGGCAAGATCTCTCTAAGAATGATTGTACCATCAGGGATTCCTTTTACTACGACTTCGCGCTCTGTTATATAAATCAAATCAACATCGAGTAAGTTGAGTTTATTGTTTTCAACAATATAAATTTGAGATTCATTTACAAGTAGTTTTCTTTCAAGCTTAAATGCATTTTGCTCTTCACGGGCATCTAAATTGGCTTCCAAAAACATACCTTCTCGCAAGTTTTCTCCTTTCAACTCCACAAAGGCATTAACCGTTTGTGTGTTTGGATTTATTCTGGCATTTATTCTGCTTATAATTCCTTCAAAATCTCTTGTTTTATCTAGTGTATAAAGTTTAACTTTTTTTCCGGTTTCCAAAAAATCTACAAAGTTCTTAGAAACTGCCACTTCCATTTCATACACTGCCGGGTTGATAAATTCACCTAACTTTTGTCCCGGTCTCACTAAACTCCCTTTGTTAACCAAGGCTTCAGTAAGGATTCCGGTAAATGGAGCTCTGATATTGAATTTTCCTAAACGCTCTTCCATTCTTTTGATTTCAAAATAATTGGAGGTTATATTTCTTCCGGAGACAAAATATCTTTCTTGTTCAGAAGAAGGTTCCGGTAAGGGAGCGACTGTTTTATTGACGTCAAAATTGGAAAGGTAGGTTTGCCATTGAGAAAACGAATCTGGATAATCGAGTCTTAAATCTGGCATGATTGCTGTAATTAAATTGTGTAAATTACTGCGTGCCGATCTTACAGACGCTGCATATTCTGTAGCATTTATTTGTAGTAAAAGATCGCCTTGATTGTATTTTTGCCCGGGTCTGAAATCTCTGGAACTCCCTGAAAACAAGCCTTCCACCTCAGAAAACAATTCCAAACGGTCTTTTGCAGAAAGCGTTCCTGTGGCGGGAACAACGATAGGAATTGTAGAATTGGTTACCGTATCTACAAACACGACCTTTTCAAGCTTTTCAACTACAGGGTTTTGTTTCTTCTCAACGTTTGCGATACTTCTAGCCCAGAAGAAAGCAATTAATAAAATGAACCCTCCAAGTACAATAAGGATAATTTTGCGCATGTATGTGACTAATAAGTTAGATAGTTTACAAATCTATCTTATTGTTATAGTAAACAAGGTTAAGGGTTTCTTAAAATATTTTTATAATGGATGTGGGGTGCTGGGTGTTTTAGTTTCTCAATTGTGCTGGGTGTGAGATGATGCTTTTAAAGTTTTTCTAGCGATTCTTGAATTTCTTCCCAATGGTTCATCGCTTTTTCCAATTCTGCTTTTTTAGTTTTGTAGTTTTTGAAAAAATCCGGTTTGGAAGTGGTTTCTTTATATTCTAGAGCCAGGTCATTATCCATTTGAGCAATTTCCTTTTCAAGTCGTTGAATATTTGACTCAATAGTACTCAACTTGTTCTTAAGGGTTTTTTCCTTTTTCTGGTCGTTGTACTCTTGTTTGTTTGTATTGCTTTTGGGTGTTTTCTTTTCTTTTGTCATCAATTCTGCTTCACGCATAGAAGAAATCTTGCGCTGCTCAAGGTAAAAGTCTATATCACCCAAATACTCTTTTATTTTTCTGTCTTTAAATTCATATACTTTATCACACAATCCCTGCAAAAAATCCCTGTCGTGAGAAACGAGAATGAGGGTCCCTTCAAAACTTTTTAGCGATTCTTTCAAGACGTTTTTGGATTTGATATCTAAGTGGTTTGTGGGCTCGTCCATCACCAATACATTGAGTGGTTGCAGTAACAATTTGGCTAATGCCAGCCTATTGCGCTCCCCGCCAGAAAGTACTTTTACAAATTTATCTACTTCTTCTCCTCTAAAGAGAAATGAACCAAGGATATCCCTCACCTTACTACGATTGGATTCATTTGCTGCGTTAATCATGGTATCCAAAACTGTAATATTTCCGTCAAGATAATCTGCTTGATTTTGCGCAAAATAACCAATTTGCACATTGTGACCCAGCTTTACAGTTCCTTGATGGGAAATTTCACCCACCATAATCTTAGCCAATGTTGATTTTCCCTGTCCATTTTGCCCTACAAAAGCGGTTTTGACACCACGCTCAATCATCATACTCACATTGTCTAAAACGTGATTTTGACCATAACTTTTTGAGATGTGATTCATTTCAACAACCACTTTTCCCGGTTGTAACGAAACAGGAAAACGAACATTCATCACCGCATTGTCATCTTCATCCACTTCTATGCGATCTACTTTATCGAGCTTTTTAATAAGTGACTGCGCCATAGAGGCTTTTGAAGCTTTTGCCCTAAATTTTTCTATTAATCTCTCTGTTTGTTGAATTTGCTTCTCTTGATTTTTTTGCGAAGCAAGCTGTTGCTCACGCAGTTCTTGTCTTAAAACTAAATATTTTGAATAGGGTTTATTGTAATCATAAATGCGCCCCAATGAAATTTCTATGGTTCTATTTGTTACATTATCCAGAAACATCTTGTCGTGAGATACAATGACAACTGCACCGGCATAGTTGTTCAAAAAACTTTCCAGCCAGATAATAGATTCAATATCTAAATGGTTTGTGGGTTCATCAAGCAATAAAATATCGTTGCTTTGAAGCAGTAGTTTTGCAAGCTCAATACGCATACGCCAGCCCCCTGAAAATTCTTCTGTTTTTTTATCAAACTCCTCGCGTTTAAATCCCAATCCCTGAAGTATTTTTTCTGTATCTCCCTGATAGTTGTATCCTCCTATAATTTCATAGTGATGGGTTAAATCACTAATTGCCACCATCAAATCATGATAGGCCTCAGACTCATAGTCTGTTCGGGTAGTAAGTTGATGGTTGATAGTATCCATCTTGCCTTCTGTAGCTTTAATTTCTTCAAAGGCTTGATAAGCTTCCTCAAGAACTGTTCTTCCTTGAACAAAGTCAATATCCTGTCTTAAAAAACCAATTTTTATTTCTTTATCTGAAGCAATCGTCCCAGAATCTGATGCCAGATCTTTGGCTAAAATTTTGAGGAGTGTTGATTTTCCAGCACCATTTTTTCCTACTAAACCCACGCGATCTCCTGCCTTGAGCTGAAATGAAATTTCCTCAAAAAGATTTTCTCCCTGAAATGCAACCGATAAATTAGAAACGTTGAGCATAATGTAACCTTTGTAACAAATATTCGTGCAAAGATGCTTAATTTTGTAGTCTTAAAAAAATAGAATTTTCTATGTTAAAAGGCACTAAGTTATATAGCATTTTAAAAGGAGTTTGCCCAGTTTGTCATCATGAATCTATGTATGAAGTGGGCAATCCCTATAAACTCAACAAAATTTTTAAAATGCATGAACGGTGCAGTCATTGCAATACAAAATATAAAATTGAGCCCTCATTTTTCTATGGAGCTATGTATGTGAGCTATGGTTTGGGAGTTGCCTTTGCGGTAGTTGCATTTATCATTAGTTATTTGTTTTTTGGAGGCGGATTAATGACTTCTTTTATAGCAATTGTGTTTACATTAGTCATTTTTATGCCGGTAATCATGAGGCTTTCGCGAAATATTTGGATCAATATTTTTATGAGTTATGATAAAGAAAAGGCTAAATAAATCTACTAATATTTATTTCTTTAGGTAAAGTTTTTCCTTTTTCGATTAAATCGAAAAGATTCTCTGCAACAGTGGGACCTATCATGACTCCATGGGTTCCTAACCCATTCAAAACAAACAGGTTTTTAAATTCTGAATGTTGACCCAGTAAGGGTTTTCTATCAATTACAGTGGGCCGCACACCGGCTTCCTGTGAGACCACTTCATAGTTGCAATTGACAATCTTATTTAATTTGCTTAAAAGCTCTTTTCTGGCTTCTAAAGAAGGCAAGGAGTCTTTGTCTGTCCAATTGTAAGTGGCGCCAACTTTATATAAACCCTCACCCAGAGGAATAATAAAAACACCAGATTTTAAAATAATATCCAGCTTTAAGTGCGGTGCTTTGATGGTTAATAGTTCGCCTTTATTTCCAACCAGGGGAAGCTGATTGAAAAAGGGATTGTTCTTAATTCCAAAACCTTCACAAAAAACAATGTATTTTGATTGAATGGAGTTGTATTGGAGTGGTTTAGTGAGTTTGAGTGCTGTGTAATCAAAATGTTCTTCTAGGAGCCATTTATTGTCTTGCAAAAAATTTCTGTAAACATTTACAAGTAATTTTGTATCCATTCTCCCACTTTGCAATACTTCTCCAAAACCAAATTCTGCTTTGACATATTGATTTTGATTTGGAAGTATTTTAGGAGAAATAAAATGCTCCAGGACCGGTTTATCTGATGCCTCAAACCAGCGGTTTTGCTCATCAACAGAATTAAATATTCTGTAAACAGATGTCTTATAATCTATTTTTAAACCTAATTTGTCCTCCAATTTTTCATAAAATGGAAGTGCTTTTTGAATTTGTTCAAGCGCATTCCAAGCAGGCGTAAAACGTTTTAAAATTATAGGGTTGTACAAACCGGCAGCTACGGTTGAGGAAGTATTGTTTCCGGAATCAAAAACGACAAAAGTCTTTTTGTTTTCCAGTAATGTTTCACAAAAAGCAATTCCGGCAAGACCTAAACCTACGATTATATAATCAACTGTCATAAGAGCGAAAATAAAAAAACTCCCGTCAATAACGAGAGTTTTAATGTATTTAAATTATGAATCTATAACTAGTAATTCCAGATGTCAATTTCAATATTCCTGATGGTCTCTTTAATTCTTTCAGATTCTAATAGTTGCATCAGTGCATTATCTGTAATATAGTCTCTAACCTCTCGGTCACCATATTCATTATCTTCTTTATAAATCACACCACTAAACCTTCTTGAATTGAGCATATGGTCAAATGAAATGGGCATAGATGTATTCATTCTGTTGAAAGCTTTTGCTTCGTGAAGTACTTCACGAGCTTCAGGGAAGAAGACCCAGAACAATTCAACCATCGTTGAATTTTCATCGTCAATAAAGTTCACATCTGGTGCTACCGGAGCAATACCAATCAAGCGGTACTTTAGCTCTCCCAATCTTTTGTCAATATACCAGTAACCGCGCACACGGTATTCTTCAATATCTGCAGCAGTAATGTCTCTTCTGTCAATGTATTGAAGGTCCAGTTCTTCACCAGCATTTAATTGAGCTATACCTGCATCTGTAGTGTCAATTCTTGAAAGTGTAGCTTCAATATCTTTAAGCTGTCTCTTTTCAGTGAAGTAAGAATCTGTATAGATATTTGCTATTCTTCCGTTCTTGATATTTTTCAACAAAACATCATAAAGAGATCTGCGTTCGGGTCCAATGTTGTTTGTGTCAATTGGATAATATAGTGGAAAATTCATTCGCTCATCGAGATCAACGATTTCCCACACTGTTTTTGCCCATAACACATCACGCTGATCGATAAACCCATAAGACAAAGGATTGTCATTATCATAAGCTATCTGCGCTTCTGTTCTTTTGTTCATATCATCGGGAGTTTTGGCATTTAAAATATTAGATTGCCCAAACCCGGTAGATGTGATCAACATTGCGGTTAGAATTAATAAAAAAGATTTCAGGTTCATAATGACTTTAATTTTAATTTGTAAGTTCTACGAAGACAGGAGAGATTCTTTGTAAGCGATACCCAGATGCACCTGCAAGGTTTGCTGTGATATCAAATATTTGTACTGTTTCATCTCTTTTAGCTCTTCGCAGAGTATTTTTTGCTGCATCATTTAAACGGTTGCCATTAACAACAACTGTTGGTTGACCGGGCACATTGAATTTAAATCCGGTAACATTAAGTCCTATTTCAAAATCAAAATCAGGTATTATTGCACCAATAGTTGAGATTTCAAGAGCATTGCGTTGCATTTTAATAATTCCATCTTCACCTCTTACAGTTCCTAAAGGTCTTGGAATATCCTTTATACGGAAGGTTTTAGAGTCACTAACACGCTCACCTCCTGGAAGTGTTCCAGAAACATTTATGGTAACTTCTCTACCTTGAATATTTGTAGCATTCATAACATATTTACCTGCACCACCGGCAGCTGATAATCCTTGCGCTTGAGCAACTGCATTACCAACGCCTGGTATTGAAACTGTCATTGGGTTTTGAACTCCACGATACACCACATTCATCTTATCTGCAGAGATAACGGCTGCGTTGGGTTTTGGAATAACGGCATAAGAACTTAAAATAGGAATACTTACAATAGAGTCTCCTTCTTTAAATTGAAGCTCTCCGTTAATTTCTTGCTCACCAACATTTCCGGCGGGAAAATCAAGTACTACTTGTCCTGCTTGAGTTTGTGTAACTTCTCTACCATTTATTAAAACTTTTTCAAAATTAAGTGTATTGTCAAAACGACCTAAAACAACACGTCCTTTGAAGTTTTCACCATTAAAGAAAGCCGTTTTATCGGGAACTACAATTGCTTGATAGTTTGTCATTGACACATCTGATTGTAATTGCCCCTCAAGCAATGTTGATAAAATTTCGCTCTTTGTTGCTTTTACGTCAGCTTGCATTTGTGTTAATTTTGTTAAAGAAGCAATAAGTGGAAAACCTTCATAGTGATATTTTAGCCAATCGACCTTTATACCATCTCTACGAGTTTCCTTTTCAGTATTAAACTTATTACTTAGATCATTTTTTATTTTATCAAAACCTGTTGCATCACCAATTGCAGCTAAAACTCCTTCACGGTATTTGTCAATATTATCAACAAAAGCTTGACCTTCAGGCGTATATTTATCGCCAACAAAGAACTTTTGATTTAAAAAATCTGCCTTATCCATTACTTCATAATTACCGGTAGCTATATCATCTTCTTTGACAGTAGCAGTCAGTTCATTTTTGATGGATTGTATATATGTTTCAAATTCAACTGATAAAGCACTAATTTCATCTGCTTTAGCTTTGAGTGGAACATATTTTTCAGGCTGTTCATTTGCTTTTTCGGCAAGACCGACTATGTATGCAGCATTGCGTTCTGATGCAGAGGTGTTAGCCTCGGTTAATCGTTCATTCATGAGTCCAAAAGCAGATAGTACTTCTTTGGACATATTAAGTGCAAGCATAGCGATGAAGATCAGATACATCAGGTTAATCATCTTCTGTCTTGGTGATAGTTTTCCTCCTGCCATTTTTTAAGTTTTTGTAAGTTAGTTATACAGTTAGAAAAATATTAGTTTCTGTTTGTCATAGCAGATAGCATGCCTCCATAAACTCCGTTTAGCGAAGAGAGGTTTGTAGCCATTGCTTGCATTTGTTGTTTTAATTGATCTGCATTTTGAGCAACCTCATCATTGATTTGAGCTTGACGACTTGCAGACTCTACCTGCACTTTATAAAGTGAATTTAAAGACTCCATTTGGGCAGCTGCAAGACTCATTTCCTGGCTGTATTTCTTTTGTGCATTCATAGACTCAGCTGTGGGTTGAAGTTCTTTTGTTGCACCTTCAAATGAGCGAATGCTTTCACCAAGACTAGATACTAAACCTACATCGAGTTTCGCTTCTTTAAGCATTTCATCTAATTTTTTAGACAAAAGACCTTGAGCGTCTTCAGGGTTTTCTTGTTTTCCTTTTTTACCCATTGATTGACCACCGGCCAATTCTGGATATACTAATGACCAATCTAAATCGTCATCTACCGGTTCAAAAGCAGAGATTGCGAAAATGATAGCTTCAGTAATAAGACCTACTGCTAGAAGGAATCCACCGTCAAGAGTGACAAAACCTAAATTAAGTTCCCAGTGTAAAATTTTGAAAAGGGCTCCTAAAATTACAATTGAAGCTCCAAGGCCATATGCCAGGTTAAAAAGTTTTTTTGATGATTTTGATTGTGCCATGATAAATAAAAATTTTAAGTTAAGTTTAAGTTAGTGTATTTAAGTTGAAGTTAAGTTATTATCTCGCGTCGCCAAATTGCTGATTGAGAACCACGTCTGTTCCCATGTAATCTTGTACTGTCCTGAAACCAATATAGCTTCTGGCGGTATCTGCATATTCATAATCCCTTGTACTGACCTGAAGAAAGTATGCAACGTCTTTCCAAGAACCCCCGCGCACAACCTTACGCATATTTGCCGGGTCGTTTACCGTGGGATTCATTGTTGACATGAACTCATAAGACGCAGGGTCATAAGATGAATCAACCCATTCTGAAACATTACCTGCCATGTTGTACAAGTTATAGTCGTTGGGCTCATAGGATTTAGCTTCAACGGTGTATAATGCCTGATCTGCTGCATAGTCACCACGAAGGGGTTTGAAATTAGCCATAAAACAGCCTCTGTCGTTTAAAGTATAAGGACCACCCCAGGGAAAAGTTCCGGAAGGAATACCTCCTCTTGCAGCATATTCCCATTCACCTTCAAATGGCAATCTGAAAGAAGGCACTTGATATCTACCTCTTTCTTTTTGGTAAGCATTCTTGTATAGAGTTCTCCAGGTAGCAAATGCTTTTGCTTGCTTCCAGTTAACTCCCACAACAGGATATTCATCATAAGCCTTGTGCCAAAAATAGTCATTGTGCATTGGCTCATTGTATGAGTAATTAAAATCTCTTATCCATACCGTTGTGTCTGGATAGATTTCAAGTTCTTCTTTAGTAATGTATTTACTTCTTTTTTCTCTGGTGTCTGCGCTGTTGTCTTTAGCAGCAGCAGCAATATCCATTGTGGTATATTGAAATTTGAGCTTACTTACATCAAGCGTTCTCAAGCCGTTATATGATTCAGACATAGGCAAGTACATAGAATCCATAACTTCTGCATAGTACTCATCAGGATAGAGTGCAGTATCCCAAATGAGTTCAATATCTCTGTTGATTTTTCTACCTTCATAAAAGTCTTCTCCAAAACCCCAGTAATTGTCATACATATACTGTTCATAAGGGGTCATATTTTCATTTTGCTGATCCATAAAGGCAAATTCACCAGTACCGGCATCTCCGGGTGTCAACCCAAACTCATCTGCGATGATAGCCAATCTTAATCTAACGATAGAATCTCTAACCCAATATACAAATTGTCGGTATTGAGAATTTGTAATTTCTGTTTCATCCATGTAAAAAGAACGAACAGTAACCGTTTTGGTGGGAGCATCCATAACACCCACAAAGTCATTGTCTGGCTTACCCATTATAAACGAGCCACCGGGAATCAAAGCCATTCCGTAAGGTTTTTCAGGGTGCCATTTTTTTCCTTTAACACCAACTAGTTCACCTCTTTCTCCCGAGTTACAACTAATCAAAAAGGACAGAATCGCAGTAAATGCAATAAACTTCTTCATAAGTATATTAGGTTAAATTTTGTAGATTTCAAGGGCGTAAACCTATTTATAAATTTCCTAAAAAACAACATTTTTTAGAAAAAAGCCTTAAAATCTACTGTTTTATCAATTTTTAAATTTCATTTTTTCTTCTGGCTTTCAACCATCGTTCAGGAATTTCCTGATTACAAGCACTCTCATAATCCTGATAAGTGCAAGGTAATAACGTGTGTCTTTTCAATTTATTATTCATTTCTGAAATAAATGGAATTTCTATCCACCATCTATGGGTTTTTAGACTTTTTTTAAAGTTAAGTACCTCATCTTCAACAGGTACCTTATAATTCTTAAAATCGGTTTCTGATGAAAAATCCCCATCATCAATCCTGTAGTTAACTCCTTCAATAAAATACCACAACACTTGCGCTATCAACATAGAGGCCGACAAAGATGCACTCAAGTCATTTATTTCAAAGAGTCCAAAAACACTCACTTTATTACTAATTCCTGAGTACCTTGAAATGGCGCATACTTCTCTGCCGTCAAGACCATTTGGTGAATTGTTATTTATATAACTTAGTTCAGCGCTTTTTATTGCGGAAACATCTAAAGTTATTAAGTCTGCATCACGAAGGATGGGCTCTACAAGACTTACATCATTGACAATTTCGCCGAGACGATATCCTTCAAAATAAAGTTTCTCTAGCAATCCTATTTCGTCTGAGGAATTAAAATAGGATTGATAGCCTATATTACTATAGTTAAACAAGTTGTATGGTTTTTCAACAACCATTTTACCCACATAAGAAGTGTTTGTGATAGGCGCATCTGCATTGCCAATGTCAAATTTACTATCTATGTTTACATAGTTAATCATTTTACTTAAACCATCAAAAGCTCTGTAGATAGGATATACAAGGTCTTGACTACCTCCCAAAACAATGGGAATTATTCCTTTTGAAACCAATTCATTAACAACTGATTTGAGTGCAAAATAAGTGTCTTCTACAGTATCTCCTGCGCTTATATCTCCCAAATCGGCTATTTGGCGATGCCAGTTACCGGCATAAAGCGAATAAAATGATTTTCTAACAGAATCAAACGAGGGATAAACACCATTAAAATTCTCGCTGTTTCTAGCTTCCTTAACCCCAAGTATTACAAGTTTACACATCTCAATTTCTGGAAAACCGTTACGTTGTGAATATACTTGCAACTTTTTACCAAGCACACGTTCAGGAAGCATCTCTCGATGCGCAAGAACTGTTTTACTTACAGGAGTGAAAAACTCTTGCATAGGGGTTATTTCTTAGAGGGTTTCTTTTTTGTTGTTTTCTTAGCAGCTATTTTCTTTGGCGACTTTTTTTCAATTAATGCTTTGGCTTCTTCCAAAGACATTTTTTCCACTTTTGTTTCTTTGGGAAGTTCTACCTTTATTTTCCCTTTTATAAGATTGAATCGACCCCAACGTGCTTTTTCTACTTTAATTCCCTCTGCCGGCCATTCTTGAATAAGCTTTTCTTTTTCCTTTTCTAGTTTATCATTAATAAGGGCCTCTATATCTTCTTGCGAAAGTTCATCAAAATCATACTTTTTATTTACATTGATAAAAAGATTGTTCCATTTAATGAACGGGCCAAATCTCCCTACTCCTTTCTGGACATGCTTGCCGTCATAAGTCGCGATGGGTGCATCTGCTTTTTTCTTTTCATCAATTAGTTCCTTTGCTGTTTCTATTGAAACATCCAGCGGATCCATTCCTTTTGGTAACGAAATAAACTTTTTACCAAACCTAACATAAGGCCCAAAACGTCCATTATTTACTTCTATTTCTTCACCGTCAAACATTCCCAGCTTTCGCGGAAGCTTGAACAAGTCCAATGCCTCCTCTAATGTGATTGTGTTGAGTTGCTGATCGGGTGTTAAACTGGCAAATTGTTTTTCTTCATCATCAGGTGCTCCAATTTGTGCCATCGCACCAAATTTACCCAATCGCACCAAAATAGTTCTTCCGGTTTCTGGGTGTTTGCCAAGTATGCGCTCCCCGCTTTCTCGTTCAGCGTTTTTCTCCACATCAAGAACCTGAAGATGAAAATCTTTGTAGAAATCGCGAAGCATATCAGTCCACTTTTCATTGCCTTCTGCGATATCATCAAAATCTTGTTCAACCTTGGCAGTGAAGTTGTAATCAAGTATGGTTTTGAAATTTTCGACCAAAAAATCATTTACAATCATCCCAATGTCAGTGGGAACAAGCTTTCCTTTGTCAGAACCCACCACTTCAGTGAGTGTTTTTTCTGAAACCGTTTCTTTCTTTAATAAAAGCTGAACATAACTTCTTTCCTCACCTTCGATAGTCCCTTTTTCTACATAATTTCTGTTTTGTATGGTAGAAATCGTCGGCGCATAAGTGGAAGGACGGCCAATACCCAGTTCTTCCAATTGTTTTACCAAAGAGGCTTCTGTATATCTGTAAGGAGCTCTTGTAAATCTTTCTGTAGCGGTGATGAAATTGTTTTTTAAAACTTCGTCTTGTTTAAGATTAGGCAGCATCCCTTCCTGCTCTTCATCCTCATTATCGTGCCCTTCCAAATACACTTTCAGGAAACCGTCAAATTTGATCATTTCACCATTTGCTGTAAAATCCTGATTGTGGGTCGAGGCCGAAATTCTCACATTGGTGCGTTCCAGCTGGGCATCACTCATTTGAGAGGCGATGGTTCTTTTCCAAATCAACTCATAGAGTCTTGCCTGATCCCTGTCGATATCTACGCTATGGATGGCAATATTTGTGGGCCTAATGGCTTCGTGGGCTTCCTGGGCACCTTTTGATTTTCCTTTAAAATTGCGCGGCTGACTGTATTTTGGGCCAAATGCTGAAGTGATTTCTGCTTGCGCTGCATTTTTTGCATCATTTGAAAGATTGACACTGTCTGTTCGCATATAGGTGATCAAACCGGCTTCATAAAGTCGTTGTGCCACATTCATCGTTTTGCTCACCGGAAAATAGAGCTTCCTGGAAGCTTCCTGTTGTAAGGTTGAAGTAGTAAACGGCGGTGAAGGCTGTTTTTTTGCCGGCTTTTTAGTGAGTTCGGCAATACTAAAAGTGGCTCCTTTATTTTTCTCTAAAAATGCGGCTGCCTCTTTTTGTGTATCTATATTTTTGGGCAGTTTTGCTTTAAACGATTTTCCTTCTTCATTCTCAAATTCGGCATCTACCCTAAAAGAGGCTTCAGTTTTAAAGTTATGAATTTCGCGTTCACGCTCCACAATCAACCGTACCGAAACAGATTGCACACGCCCCGCAGATAGTCCTCCCTTTACTTTTTTCCAAAGAACCGGTGACAATTCATAACCCACAAGCCGGTCTAAAACACGCCTTGCTTGTTGGGCATTGACCAAATTGTAATTTATTTTTCTAGGGTTTTCTATCGCTTTTAAAATCGCGGTTTTTGTGATTTCGTGAAAGACAATGCGTTTAGTTTTAGCTTCATCAAGTTTCAATTCCTCGGCAAGATGCCAGGCAATCGCCTCTCCTTCACGATCCTCATCACTTGCCAGCCAGACCGTTTCTGCTTTATCTGCAAGGGATTTCAGATTTTTAACAAGTGCTTTTTTATCGCGAGGCACTATGTATTTTGGTTTGAAATCTCCCTCCACATCAACTGCCAACTCTTTGGAAGGCAAATCTGCAATATGTCCAAAACTCGATTCTACCTTAAAATCCTTTCCAAGAAATTTCTCAATGGTTTTTGCTTTTGCCGGTGACTCAACGATTACTAGATTCTTTGCCATACTCTTATTCCCGCGAAGGCGGGAATCCCGTGATTAATAAGTTAAAAATTACCCCGAAAGCGAAATACAAATTAAAACTATTTTTGCATCTCAAAGACAAGGTTCCTCCCCAAAAAATCTCGGGGACTGGAATTGCAAAAGTATAGGATTTTTTTAATACGAAACTAATTCCCTTGAAATCTAGGGGATAAAACCCCTTGAAAATTTCAAATAATTTCTGCCAATTTGTCACAAATCCCCCAAAAATTGTATCTTTGCACGCTTGTAGCTATAGGACTATTTATGGAGAAAATAATTGACGAAAAAAAACAAGGAACGCAACTCATCGTTGACGCTGTAAAAGGCAATACCAAAAAACTTTTTATAGAAAGCTATGGTTGTCAAATGAATTTTAGCGACAGTGAAATCGTAGCTTCCATTCTTGCCGATAACGGCTACAACACCACCACAAACCTTGATGATGCAGATTTAGTACTTGTAAATACCTGCTCCATTCGCGACAAAGCAGAACAAACAGTTAGAAAACGTCTTGAAAAATACAATGCCGTAAAAAAAACCACAAACCCTACCATGAAAGTGGGTGTGCTGGGCTGTATGGCAGAACGCCTCAAAAGCAAGTTTCTTGAAGAAGAAAAAATAGTTGACCTCGTCGTGGGACCCGATGCCTATAAAGATTTACCCAATCTGCTTAGCGAAGTGGAAGAAGGAAGAAATGCAGTAAACGTCATACTTTCCAAAGAAGAAACGTATGGAGATATTTCACCGGTACGCTTGCAGAGTAACGGCGTGACCGCTTTTGTATCCATCACACGTGGTTGTGATAATATGTGTACCTTTTGTGTGGTGCCCTTTACACGAGGCCGTGAACGCAGCCGCGATCCTCAAAGCATTCTTGAGGAAGTCAATGACCTTGCTGTAAAAGGTTTTAAAGAAATCACACTCCTGGGTCAGAATGTAGATAGTTATTTGTGGTATGGCGGCGGACTCAAAAAAGATTTTGACAAGGCAAGCGAAATGCAAAAAGCCACGGCGACAAACTTTTCAGGATTACTTTCGCTTGTAGCGGAAGCACAACCCAAAATGCGCATCAGATTCTCCACATCAAACCCACAGGATTTTACAATGGACGTGATTGAAACCATGGCCAAATACCAAAATATTTGCAACTACATCCACCTGCCCGTTCAAAGCGGAAGCACCCGCATTTTAAAGGAAATGAACCGCCAGCATACCCGCGAGGAATATATGCAGTTGATTGATAATATAAAAAGCAGAATGCCAGATTGTGGTATCTCTCAGGATATGATTTCAGGTTTCCCAACAGAAACCGAGGAAGACCATCAAGACACCTTAAGTTTGATGGAATATGTAAAATATGATTTCGGTTTTATGTTTATGTATTCTGAACGCCCGGGTACTATGGCCGCCAGAAAACTGAAAGACGATATCCCCGAAGAAACTAAGAAAAGGCGCCTGCAGGAAGTTGTAGAACTCCAACAAAAACACAGTGCTTACCGCACACAAAAATTTGTGGGCAAAACCCTCGAAGTCCTAATCGAAAAAACATCCAAAAGAGATGAAAACCAATGGAGTGGTCGAATTCCACAAAACACCGTGGTCGTTTTCCCAAAGGAAAAATACAACGTGGGTGATTTTGTGATGGTTAAGATTACAGACTGTACGAGTGCTACTTTGATTGGTGAACCAATTGGATTAAGTCAAAACAATTAAAAAAGCCCCTCCTAGGAAGGGGTTGGGGAGGACTATGGAATCAGTACAAGCAATAAAACAACGTTTTGGAATCATTGGCAACAATGAAAAACTCAACCGAGCCGTAGAAAAAGCCATACAAGTGGCACCTACAGATATTTCGGTTTTAGTCACCGGTGAAAGTGGTGTTGGAAAGGAAAGCATTCCAAAAATTATCCATTCCCTCTCACACAGAAAACACGGGAAATACATCGCTGTAAACTGTGGAGCTATTCCTGAAGGAACTATAGACAGTGAACTTTTTGGTCACGAAAAAGGATCCTTTACAGGGGCCACCCAAACCCGAAGCGGCTACTTTGAAGTGGCAGACGGCGGGACCATCTTTCTGGATGAAGTGGGTGAATTGCCACTACCCACCCAAGTACGCTTACTAAGAGTTTTAGAAAACGGGGAGTTTTTAAAGGTAGGTTCCTCTAAATCCCAAAAAACAGATGTGCGTATTGTTGCCGCCACCAATGTGAATATGGCAGATGCTATCAATGAAGGTAAATTTAGAGAAGATTTGTATTACCGCCTCAGCACTGTTGAAATTCATTTACCATCACTACGTGAGCGTGAGGAGGATATTCATTTATTATTCAGAAAGTTTGCAGCAGATTTTGCTCAGAAATACAAAATGCCTACCATCAGGTTGAATGAAGAAGCCACTCAAATGCTTTTAAAATACCGCTGGAGCGGAAACATTAGACAATTACGCAATGTGGCAGAACAAATTTCGGTTTTAGAGCAAAAACGAGAAATTAATGGTAACACCCTGAAAAACTATTTGCCCAATATGGGTCGCAATCTTCCTGCCGTTGTGGGTTCCAGAAAATCGGAAAGCGATTTTGGCTCTGAAAGAGAAATACTTTACAAAGTGTTGTTTGATATGCAAAAAGATGTAAATGATTTAAAAAAACTCACTCTGGAGCTATTAAAAACCGGAAATGCTGAAAATGTACAAAAAGAACATTCAGGATTAATCAAAAAAATATATACACCACAAGAAGAAGATTCTTTTGAGGAATTAACAGATATCATTGACGAAAACAACGCTCAAAATGATGTTGAGATACTTGATGTAAGAGATGCATCAAATCTGGAGGCAACAAAAGATAAATATTATTTTGCCGAGGAAATTGAAGAAGAGGAAACACTTTCTATAAAAGACAAAGAACTGGAGCTTATCAAAAAAGCACTTGAAAAAAATCAAGGGAAAAGAAAAGCAGCCGCAGATGAACTAGGCGTTTCAGAGCGCACGCTTTATAGAAAAATCAAACAATTTGGATTGTAACAATATGTGAAACATCAGATATTAAATTTTAGATTAGATAAAATTACAGCCGCAATATATTGCGGCTCAAGCAAAACCAAATTAATAAAATATTAAATCTTTGAATTTTATAAATTGAATCTTTCAAATAGATGAAAAAAAACCACTTCTATATAATTTTTATTGCTACAGTTTTTGCTATTCAAAGCTGTGGCTTTTATTCATTTACCGACGCCTCTGTTGCCCCCAATATAAAAACGTTTCAAGTTAATTTTTTTAGAAACAATGCTCCGATCGTAGAGCCGGGAATAGATAGATTGTTTACACAAACGCTACAGGACTTGATTGTCAATCAAACCAGCTTAGACCTCACAAACCAAAATGCAGATTTGATTTATGAGGGTGAAATTGTACAATATTATATTGCTCCCATTACTGCTACTGCACAAAATACAGCTGCACAAAACCGTTTGACGATTGCGGTGAATGTGCGCTTTATTGACACTAAAAATGAAGGAAACGATCTTGAACAACGGTTTACTTTCTACTTTGATTATGGTGGATCTGCACAACTTACAGGATCACAAAAAGATGAAGCCATTACTGTGATTTATGAACGAATTACTCAAGATGTTTTTAACGCCACACTGGCAAAATGGTAAAATTTGAATAAAGAGGAAATCACATATCTGCTTCAAAAACCTGAAAAATCTTCTGAAAACACAAAAGTGCAACTGGAAGAAATTATCAGTAATTTTCCTTATTTTCAACCCGCAAGAGCAATTTATTTAAATCTTCTTAAAAAAGAAAACAGTTATTTATATAATCAAGAATTAAAAAAAACTGCTGCTTATACTTCAGACCGCACTGTCCTTTTTGATTTTATTACTTCAGAATATTTTTCACAACAACCTGCTCATCAAAAAGAAGAGATTGAAGAACTCCACAAAAATGAAATTGAAAAAGCAGAAGCCATTTTAAATCCGAATCTCTTTGAACGGAAAAAAGAACAAACCGAACAAGAAAAAGCTATTGAAGAGATTCTTGAAGTTCATAAACCTTTACCCTTTTCAAAAAGTGATAAATACTCATTTGAAGTATGGTTAAAACTCACAAGTGCAAAACCCATCAATAGGAACAACAACTCTGAAGAAACTGAAAGTGAAAAAGAAGATAAGTTTCGATTAATCGATAAG
>DAINOA010000011.1:22236-33222 GCA_036735625.1 Planktosalinus sp.
CAAGAAAATCCAAAAATAAAACCATCACTTTCAGACACTAATTTTGACCCCGTAAAACCCCTATCAAAGCCCAGTGACCAACTAATGACCGAAACTTTGGCTAAAGTTTATGTACAACAAAACAACTATAAAAAAGCCATTCAAGCATATAAAATATTAATTTTGAAAAATCCCGAAAAAAGTGGTTTCTTTGCAGACCAAATTCGGGCAATAGAAAAATTACAACAAAACAAATAAATACATATTCATGAGTACATTCGCAGTTTTTTTAATTTTAATCGTGCTGGTAGCTTTCTTACTAGTAGTAGTGATTATGGTTCAAAACCCTAAAGGTGGCGGACTTTCTTCCTCTTTTGGCGGTGGGGGCACCCAGCAACTAGGTGGTGTACAAAAAACAACCGACTTTCTTGATAAAAGCACCTGGACACTTGCCATAATACTTTTAGCATTGATTTTATTGTCAAATGTTTCTATTATGAGTGGTGCAGGAACACCTGAATCAAGATCTATTGATGCAACAGAGAGAACAAACCCATTACCATCAACGCCGGTGCAACAAACACCTGTTGAGTAAGTAAAATACTATTTTTTTAACGTATGTTAAAATCACAAATGCCGGCTTATGACAAGCTGGCATTTTTTATTTCATTCTGTCAGTTTGCAGGCTCATGGCATAATTTCTGCCAAGAATCAGCTATAATAACTAATTCAAAAATTCAAATTATATGGCATTAAAAATTCAACCTTTAGCAGACCGCGTTCTTGTAACTCCTCAAGAAGCAGAAACAAAAACTGCATCAGGTATTTATATTCCTGACTCTGCAAAAGAAAAACCCCAACAAGGCAAAGTAGTCGCAGTGGGAACCGGGAAAAAAGACCACAAAATGACTGTAAAAGTGGGTGATACCGTGCTTTACGGAAAATATGCAGGAACCGAACTAAAACTTGAAGGCACCGATTATCTCATTATGCGAGAGGACGATATTCTTGCAATTGTCTAAAAGAAAATTAATAATTCAAAAAACTTTAAACTTTAAACTTTAAACCTGAAACATCATTATGGCAAAAGATATAAAATATGACATTGAAGCCCGCGACGGATTGAAACGCGGTGTAGATGCACTAGCAAATGCAGTAAAAGTAACATTGGGTCCAAAAGGACGTAATGTAATTATCAGTAAATCATTTGGAGCTCCTCAAGTCACCAAAGATGGTGTAACTGTAGCAAAAGAAATTGAATTGGAAGACGCCTTGGAGAATATGGGTGCTCAAATGGTCAAAGAAGTGGCCTCAAAAACCAACGACCTAGCCGGTGACGGTACAACAACCGCAACTGTTTTAGCACAGGCAATTGTAAAAGAAGGTCTAAAAAACGTTGCAGCAGGAGCTAACCCAATGGATTTAAAACGCGGAATCGATAAAGCCGTTGAAGCCATTGTAAAAGACCTTGAAAAGCAAACCACCAAAGTGGGTAACTCTTCAGATAAAATAAAACAAGTCGCATCAATCTCTGCAAATAATGATGATGTTATTGGCGAATTAATTGCTGAAGCTTTTGGTAAAGTGGGTAAAGAAGGCGTCATCACTGTTGAAGAAGCCAAAGGAACTGATACTTATGTAGATGTGGTTGAAGGTATGCAGTTTGACAGAGGATACCTTTCTCCATATTTTGTGACTAATTCTGAAAAAATGAATGCAGAATTAGAAAACCCAATGATTCTTATTTATGATAAGAAAATTTCTTCTATGAAAGATTTGCTTCCTGTTTTAGAACCCGTAGCTCAACAAGGAAAATCATTGCTTATCATCGCAGAAGATGTTGATGGTGAAGCTCTGGCAACCCTTGTTGTAAACAAACTTAGAGGCTCTCTAAAAATAGCAGCAGTAAAAGCACCCGGATTTGGAGATCGCAGAAAAGCAATGCTTGAAGATATTGCTGTTTTAACAGGTGGTACCGTAATTTCTGAGGAAAGAGGATTTACACTTGAAAATGCAACTATCGATATGCTGGGTACTGCCGAAACCATCACGATGGACAAAGACAATACAACCATAGTAAATGGTGCCGGTGATAAAAGCGCTATCAAGGCTCGTGTTAACGAAATAAAAGCACAAATAGAATCCACAACCAGTGATTATGACAGAGAGAAACTTCAGGAGCGTTTGGCTAAACTAGCCGGAGGTGTCGCCGTACTCTATGTGGGTGCTGCCAGCGAAGTGGAAATGAAAGAAAAGAAAGACCGTGTGGATGATGCCCTTAACGCAACAAGAGCCGCTGTTGAAGAAGGTATTGTTGCCGGTGGTGGTGTTGCTCTAGTGAGAGCGATTTCAGTATTACAAAAATTAACTACAGAAAATCTTGACGAGACAACAGGTGTTCAAATTGTGGCAAAAGCCATTGAAGCACCACTTCGCACCATTGTTGAAAATGCTGGTGGTGAAGGCTCAGTAGTGATTGCAAAAGTGCTGGAAGGCAAAAAGAACTTTGGCTTTGATGCAAAAAGTGATACGTATGTTGATATGCTGAAAGCAGGAATCATCGACCCTAAAAAGGTAACGCGCATAGCGTTGGAAAATGCCGCTTCAGTTGCTGGAATGATCTTAACAACAGAGTGTTCATTAACCGATATTAAAGAAGATAACGCCGGCGGAGGTATGCCGGGCGGAATGGGCGGAGGTATGCCGGGGATGATGTAATCCCCACCCCTATCACCTCCCCTTTGGGGAGGGGGATATATTAAAAGAATGAAACCTCTTCGATTTGAAGAGGTTTTTTTGTGCTTCAAAAAAATCCAAAAACGTATCTAATAAACAATAAAAATCTTATAATGATTTTATGTGTACTTATTGAAAAATAAGCCGCCCGGTATAAAACTCCTCTACCTCAACCACCGGTGGTTCATTTAGTGAAATCACATCGCCCACACTGCGAATCTCGCCCACGATAGATTGTTGTGGATTGACAATCATCTTATTGCTGCTACGATGAAAGATTGTTAAATTTTGAATGATAAAATTTTGTCCTTCAAAACGCCCATCTCCTCCATAAAAACCTATTGTTGCCCTTTCAGATTGACCGGAAAGAAAAAAATTGGATTTACCATTTGCAACAATAGTGAGGTTCTCAACATTAAGTAGCAATTCAAAATCACCAACCGTGTGTATATCGCCTTCTATAGCTGTGTCTTCTGAAACCAATGCTAATTTAGGAAAGGCTAATGTACCATCACTCAAAACCGACAAGCCGGAGCCATTTCTAATCTGTGTGATATTTGGCGACGTCACATAAACTTTGGTGATTCCATAATCCCGTACTAAATTGCAATTATTGTTATTGTCAATAAACAACTCGCCATCAGTAACTTTCAAAGTGATTTTTCTTCTAAGGTTTTCACCGGTTTCTAAAAATATCTTTTGCTCTGCACCTTGTTTCACAATAAGTTGAACGCGGTGCCGCACATCAATTTTGTCAAAATTTTCTAATGTAATTTCTTCTTGAAAAATTGTTCCAGACGACTTTACACAATCCCACGCTGAGTCTGAATCACAAGCTGTGAAAACAAGTAATAAAACCAAATAATTAAAAATTCTTTTCATTTTAAAAAAATCCAAATATCAAATTCCAAACCTGAAACCTGACACGAGCGTAGCGAACTGTGCCAAGCAAAACTTTAAACTTAAAATCTAATCCCAAAACCAAACTCAATTGCTTCAGCTTTTGCTGCATGAGATTTAACACTTATTATTCCGAATAGTTGTTCTTTATCTCCAAAATACCTTTTAATACCAAGCCTGTTGTAAGTTCTTCCCTCAAAATCATAGGGGTAATATATATAATGTCCTAAATTTACAAATGGAGCTAACTTATTGATGCGCAATTCATATCCCACAAAAAGACCCACTCGCTTGAAGTCTTCATCACCCGAGTAATCAAATTCAGGAAATGCAATGGCCCGGTATTCAATTAAATCTTTCAAAAAGTAAGACAAAAAAAACTCAGCCCCAAAAGTCACACTACTGCTTTTAGTCAATCGCTTATCTGCAAATCCTGAAATAATTAAGAAGGGATGTTGTCCCAGGCCAATCACATCGCTTTCATTGATTCCGGTTCTTAGGGCGAGATTAAACTTGATGGGTTCTGTATATTTTTCTCTTTCACCTCGGGGAATATATTCAAGTTCATTATCAGAGTCTAGTTGATAATTTAGTCCTAAATTAATAGCAAAAGTATTAGTGCTGGTATTGGGGGCTTTGAAATTTCCGTTAGAATAATGAAATAAAGAAATACCACTTTGAATACCAAAACCCTTCCAAATATTTGGGCGATGATAATTGAGTTTTAAAACGGTAGTACTCATTAGCGAAGTTCCAAAGGCATTGTTTCTAAAGTTGGTTTCGCTGTCATATGGATTTGTTGCATAAGCGATTCCCTGACTTACAGTAAGTCTTAAATTTCGCTTTAAAAAATACCAGCTTATATGACTGTAAAGGCCATAGAGTTCACCCAGGTTTGGGTTTTTCATATTTTGAAAAGTGAAGGTAAAACCCCAATCAGGATAATTAAACCTGCGCTCCCATTCTTGTTCTCCAAAGGTTTTAATATTATACTGCAAAACAATGCCTTCTGGATGGCGAGTAATTAAATGTCCAATATCGGGATTGTGCTCCAGGATGGTTCCATAGAAGTAATCAACTTCTATAGAATTTTTATTCCAATTTTTTTCTTGTGAAAAAACAAGGGTGGTTGTCAGGAAAAGAAAGAGTGCATAGACATTTTTCATTGTCGCAAAAATAATGGAATAATTAAAATAATTGTGATGCAATGCTTTTAATATTCTCGCTTTTTCCCATTGAGTAGTAATGTAGTACAGGTACACCTCCAGCAATCAATTCTTTACTTTGCTGTACACACCAGGCATTGCCCACTTCCTGCACTGCCTGATTGTCTTTAGCACGCACAATTTCCATTATTAAATCGTCAGGCAAATCAACTTTAAATCGATGTGGTATTAAATTCAATTGTTTTTTTGTTACAATTGGTTTTAAACCAGGAATAATTGGTGCCGTTATTCCAGAAGCCCTGCACTTTGCTACAAAATCAAAGTATTTTTTATTGTCAAAAAACATTTGTGTGATGATATACTCTGCTCCGTTTTTTATTTTTTGCTTTAAAAAATAAATGTCACTATCGATACTTGGCGCTTCCATATGCTTTTCAGGGTAACCGGCTACACCAATACAGAAATCAGTACAGGACGAATTCTGCAAATCTTCATCGAGATATATTCCTTTATTGAGGTTGCTTATTTGGGTAACCAATTCTGAAGCATAGGTGTTTCCTTCTTTATCGGGTTTAAAATAGATTTCGTTTTTTAAGGCATCCCCTCGCAAAGCAACCACATTATCAATATCTAAAAAATCAAGATCGATCAAAAGGTTTTCTGTGTCTTCTTTGGTAAATCCCCCACACAAAATGTGGGGTATGGCATCTACATTATACTTATTTTGAATTCCTGCACAGATACCAACTGTTCCGGGGCGTTTTTTAACAATTTTCTTTTCCAAAAGACCATTGGGTAATTCCTTAAATTGATATTCTTCTCTATGATATGTAACATCAATAAAAGGCGGCTTAAATTCCATCAAAGGGTCTATGCTGTCAAATATACTTTGGATGTTTTGCCCTTTTAAAGGCGGTAAAATCTCAAAAGAGAAAAGTGTTTTACCGTTTGCGTTTTCTATATGTTTTGTTACTTTCATTTTCTTATTCCCGCGAATGTGGGAATCTCATTATTAAAATTCCTAAATCTTCTCATTATATTCTATTTTTATTTCTCACAGATATTGATATCGGCAGGAAATAATTTATACCGACACCAAATTTGGACTTAACCACTTCATTGCCATTTCAGTAGAAATCCCTCTTCGTTTTGCATAATCATCTACTTGATCTTTTTTAATTTTACCAAGTCCAAAATATTTACTTTGTGGGTGTGCAAAATAATATCCTGAAACAGAGGATGCGGGCCACATAGCCATACTTTCAGTGAGTTTTACGCCTATTTTTTCTTCTACCTTTAATAATTTCCAAATAGTGGGCTTTTCTAAATGATCAGGACAAGCGGGGTAACCCGGCGCAGGTCTAATACCCTTGTATGCTTCCTTTATTAACTCATCGTTTGTGAAGTTTTCTTCTAAAGCATATCCCCATATTTCTTTTCGTACTTGCAAATGCAAATATTCGGCGAAAGCTTCTGCAAGTCTGTCACTTAGTGCTTTTAGTAAAATAGCACTGTAATCATCGAGGTTCTTTTCAAAAACGGCAGTTTTTTCATCAACGCCAAAGCCTGTAGTTACACAAAAACAGCCTATATAGTCCTCCTTTCCGGAATCTATTGGAGCAATAAAATCTGCCAATGCAATATTTGGTGCACCCACAGTTTTCTGGGATTGCTGGCGTAAAGTGAGAAATTTAGCCAACTCCTTTCCGTTTTCCCCAATAACTTGAATATCATCATCATTTAACTGCTGAGCGCTAAAAATTCCCAAAATCCCTCTTGCTTCAAGCCACTTTTGAGAAACGATCTTCTCCAATAATTTTTGAGCATCATTAAACAAAGCAGTAGCATGCTCACCCACTAAATTATCTGATAAAATAGCGGGGTATTTTCCGTGCAATTCCCAAGATTGAAAAAAGGGGGTCCAATCAATAAAATTCACTAGGGTTGAGAGAGAAACATCGATAGTTTTTGTGCCTATGAAATTGGGTTTCACAGGTTGAAAGTTTTCCCAGTCCAACTGCAATTTGTTTTTTCGAGCTTCTGTAAGGCTTAAAAAATTTTTATCCCTACTCCTACTCAAATAGTGCTCTCTCAAGGCATCATATTCCTCCTTAATCACTTTTGAGTAAGCTAACTTGGTTTCTGCCTGCAGTAAATTTGTAGCAACGGTTACTGCACGGGAAGCATCGTTTACATGAACGACTGTTCCTTTGTATTCAGGGGCGATTTTAACTGCAGTATGCGCACGGGATGTTGTCGCACCACCTATCATTATTGGAATTTTGATATTCATTTTATCCATTTCTTTTGCTAAATAAACCATTTCGTCCAGAGAGGGAGTTATCAAGCCACTAAGCCCTATGATATCTACTTTTTCTTGAAGGGCTGTAACAATAATTTTCTCAGGAGGTACCATTACCCCCAAATCGATGATTTCAAAATTGTTGCACGCTAAAACAACGGCTACAATGTTTTTGCCTATATCATGCACGTCGCCTTTTACAGTAGCCATTAAAATTTTGCCTGCAGATGATGTAGTTGTTGAGTCCTTTTCAAGTTCTATGAAAGGAAGTAAATAAGCCACCGCTTTTTTCATAACGCGTGCCGATTTTACGACTTGAGGCAAAAACATTTTTCCGCTTCCAAATAAATCTCCCACAACATTCATTCCCTCCATGAGATTGATTTCAATTACCTCAATTGCTTTGGTAGCATGTACCCTGGCTTCCTCCACATCGATTTCAATAAATTCATCAATGCCTTTAACGAGTGAATGAGTCAATCGCTCTTGAATGGTGCCACTGCGCCATTCTTGAATTTGTTTTTCAGCTACTATAAAATCCCCTTTAAAACTTTCTGCAAGATCGAGCAAGCGTTCTGTGGCATCATCCCTCTTATTAAGCAGCACATCTTCAACGTGTTCTAAAAGGGTTTTGTCAATTTCATCATAAATCTCGAGCATTTCAGGGTTGACAATTCCCATAGTCATGCCGTTTTGAATCGCGTGGTATAAAAATGCAGAGTGCATTGCCTCCCTCACTTTATCGTTGCCACGAAAGGAAAAAGACACATTGCTTACCCCTCCTGACACATGCGCAAGAGGTAAATTTTTCCTTATCCATTTTGTGGCTCTAAAAAAATCGAGTGCATTTAATTTATGCTCATCCATACCGGTTGCCACCGGAAAAATATTTGGGTCAAAAATGATGTCTTCAGCAGGAAACTCTACTTTTTCAACCAAAATATCATAACTCCTTTTGCAGATTTCTATGCGTCGCTCAAAAGTGTCTGCTTGCCCATTTTCATCAAAAGCCATTACGATTAACGCAGCGCCATAACGTTTAATCAATTTCGCATGATGCATAAAAACTTCCTCGCCTTCTTTCAACGAAATGGAATTTACCACCGCTTTTCCCTGAACCACTTTCAATCCGGCTTCAAGGATTTCCCATTTTGAACTGTCAATCATTACGGGAACGCGGGCGATATCAGGCTCAGAGGCAATAAGGTTTAAAAATTTGGTCATGGCAAATACCCCGTCGAGCATCCCTTCATCCATATTCACATCGAGAATCTGGGCACCACCTTCTACCTGATCGCGCGCAACAGTAAGGGCTTCATTATATTTCCCCTCTTTAATTAACCGAAGAAATTTTCGCGAACCGGTTACGTTAGTGCGTTCGCCCACGTTGACAAAGTTTGTCTGCTCTGTGAAAATCAAAGGCTCCAGTCCCGATAGTTTTAATTGCTTTTTCGATATTTCTTTCCTCATAATACGCTTTCTGCAAGTTTTCTGGGTTTAAATTGAGAAGCTACCTCAGCAATTAATTTAATATGCTCAGGAGTGGTGCCGCAGCAACCACCTACAATATTGACCAGATTGTCTTGTAAATACTCTCTTATAAGCAGTTGCATTTCAAGAGGCGTTTGATCATAGTGTCCAAAAGCATTGGGCAACCCTGCATTGGGGTGTGCCGAAGTATAAAAATTTGTTTCTAGAGCCAGTCTCTTAAGATAAGGTTTCAATTGGTCTGCGCCCAAAGCACAATTGAAACCCACACTTAATAAAGGAATATGAGACACAGAGATTAAAAATGCCTCTACTGTTTGCCCAGACAGCGTTCTCCCTGAAGCATCTGTAATTGTTCCGGAAACCATTATGGGTATATCAATATTGCGCTCTTCTTTTACTTCTTCAATGGCAAAAAGAGCTGCTTTTGCATTGAGAGTGTCAAAAATAGTTTCAACTAAAAGCATATCACAACCACCGTCAATCAGGGCATCAACCTGTTGTTTGTATGCTACTCGCAATTCATCAAAAGTAACGGCACGATAACCGGGGTCATTGACATCCGGGCTCATACTTGCTGTTTTATTTGTAGGTCCAATAGAGCCTGCTACAAAACGGGGTTTATCTGTAAATTCGTCAGCAACCTCCCGCGCAATTTTAGCCGATTCATAATTGAGTTCGTAGACCAAATCTTCTAAATGATAATCAGCCATACCAATTGTCGTCCCTGAAAAGGTATTGGTTTCCACGATATCTGCACCGGCTTGAAAGTATAAACGATGAACTTGCTTAACAGCTTCGGGTTGGGTGATGGACAACAAATCGTTATTGCCTTTCAAAGGATGCGGAAAATCCTTAAAACGTCCCCCCCGAAAATCATCTTCCGAAAAGTTGTTGCGTTGCAGCATAGTGCCCATGGCGCCGTCAAGCACCAATATTCGTTTTTTTAGTTCTTCTTGTATGGTTGTCACGGTAAAATCAATTTAAATTAGCAGAAATTTTGATAATATCACTTAATACACCTCTTGCTGTTACTTCTTTCCCGGCACCTGCACCACGTATAACAATGGGCAAATCACCATAAGACTGCGTATAAATTTCAAAAACCGCATCAGCCCCCTGCAGTTGTCCTATGGCAGAACTCTTTGCTTCTTCAACAAGCCTTACCTGAAGCTTTTCCGTAGCCACATCCAATTCCCCCACATATCGTAACACTGTGTCCTTTTGACTTCTGTTTTTTAAATTTTGGAAAGGCACATCCAATTCTTTACTTCTTGCCCGGAATTCAGTTAGCGTGGTTTTTCCATTTAACTTTTTGGGCACTAAGGATTCCACGAGAACATCTTTTAATTCTTTGCGTAAGGACAACTCCCTTGCCAGGATTAAAAGCTTTCGTGCAACATCATTTCCCGAGAGATCTTCACGGGCATCGGGTTCCGTTAATCCCAGTGTGGTAGCTTCCTGCAAGATATTGGAGAAAGCAACTTCTTGAGAGGAAAATGTATTGAATATATAACTCAAAGATCCGGAAAACACCCCTCGTATCTTTTCTATCCTTTCACCGCATTCATACAGGTTTTTAATTGTTTCGATTACCGGCAAACCTGCCCCAACATTGGTCTCATATAAAAATGTCCTGTTTTTCTTTTTTAAAGTATGGCGCAATTGCTCATAAAATTCAATGGAAAGGGTATTGGCCACTTTGTTTGCAGAGACAATATGAAATCCGTGTTCCACTAAATTGATGTACTGTTCTGAAAGGGAATTGCTTGATGTGGCATCAATTGCTATCAGGTTTTCATAGTTGTTTTCCTGTACATGGTTCAAAATATCTTGTAAGGAATAGGGAACCGCATGGGTATTGAAATTCTCTTCCCAATTATTTCCTTCCACTACATTTCCAAAAAATGCTTTTTTTGAATTTGCTAGGATGGGAATTTTCAACTGTATATTTTGATTTGTTTCCAGTTGGTTGGCTGCTGCCAAAAGTTGACTAATAAGCGTGCTTCCCACATTACCTATGCCAAATAAAACAATATGAATTCTCTTAGGATTGGACATGACATTCTTGTTTTAAAAGGTTAACACCGGTAAATGACTCCCGCAGATCTTGTATTAAATCTTTGGCATCTTCAATACCACAGGAAAGGCGTATTAAGGAATCTTTAATACCTGATTGTATTCTTCTTTCCCTGGGTATGGAAGCATGCGTCATTTGTGCAGGATGGCACAATAAACTCGTTACCCCACCTAGACTTTCCGCTAATTTAAAATAGGTGGTGCCGGTCACAAATCGAACTGCTGCTTCCTGTGTATCCTCTTTCAAAGAGAAAGATACTATACCGCCAAATAGATTGTTTTGTTGTTTTTTGGCAATGTCATGATTTTTATGGTTTACCAAACCGGGATAATGCA
>DAINOA010000012.1:0-33164 GCA_036735625.1 Planktosalinus sp.
TGGTAACCAAAAAATTATATCAGGAAACAAAATACTTTGACCCAATCGAAATTGCGATGGATATGACAAGAATTCTCAGAAATGAGGAAAAATGTAATCTTGTAATTTGCCTTTCACACATTGGATACAGCTATGAACACAATAAAGTATCTGATATGAAACTAGCTGCCGCAACTTCTGGAATTGATTTAATAATTGGCGGTCATACTCACACTTTTCTACCCAAACCGGTGGTTGTCAAAAACATTGATGAAAAGGAGGTAATAATCAATCAAGTGGGGTATGCCGGTATCAACTTGGGGCGAATTGATTTTTATTTTGAGGAAAAAGGAATCGAATCAAGAGATTCAAAGACGATATTGGTATAGAATCAAAATTATTTTATATTTAAAAAAAAATCTAACATTAAAAAAAAAACAGATGAAGCCTATTCACCTTTTTATTGTATTTTTTCTTTTACCGTTTACCTCTGAGGTTGCTGCCCAAAATAATTTTGTTTCATCTCAAATTGGAAAGCAATTGGCAGAACATGAATTAAATCAAACAATATTAAAAGAAAAAGTTGGAAATGTAGTCAATACAAAATTTAATTTATTGAAAAACAGTCATACAGCCATAGCAGTTGCAGAACCTATATTATTTGCAACTTATGGCGAAAAAACGATTGTTGATCAACGGCCTTATGAGGTACATCAAGTTAAAGATTATTGGGTCATTCTTGGTAAAAATGCCAGAGAAGCCGCGGGTTCAGAAAAAGGATATTTTCTAATTATCCTCAACAAATTTGACAGTAGAGTTTTCAGAATGGATTATTTAAGAAGGTAGTTTTAAATATCTATATCCACCATTAAACCATCCCCAAAAACGCATCTTCAGAAATTATGGGAACCCCCAGGCTTTCTGCTTTTTCTTTTTTACTGGGCCCCATATTATCACCTGCTACCACAAAACTTGTTTTTGACGAAATAGACCCCGAGACTTTTCCGCCATTGTCTTCAATCATTTTTTTCAATTCGTTGCGCGATACTTTTTCAAACACACCGGAGACTACAAAGGTTTTTCCTTGAAGTAAATCTGTTTGTCCCTGAAGAGATTCTTCTGAAAGTTGTAACTGCACGCCATAAGATTTTAGCCTGTTAATAATAACCAGGTTTTCTTGTTTACTGAAAAATTCTACGACACTTTCAGCTATTTTTTCACCAATTTCGTCCACCATGATGAGTTCCATCTGAGTTGCAAACTGAAGGGCTTCAATGCTTTTGTAATGTTTTGCCAGTTTTTTGGCCACCGTTTCACCCACAAACCGAATTCCCAGTGCGAATAAAACCCGTTCAAAGGGGATTTCCTTTGATTTTTCAACACCGGCCACCAGATTTTCAGCACTTTTTTGAGCCATACGTTCCAATGGCAGCAACTGCTCGATTTTTAATGTATATAAATCGGCATAATTTTGTATCAAACCGGCTTTGAAAAGGAGTTCGACGGTTTCACCTCCCAATCCTTCAATGTCCATCGCTTTACGCGAAATGAAATGCTGCACACGCCCCGTTATTTGTGGCGGGCATCCATAAAAATTAGGGCAGTAGTGCTGAGCTTCTCCCTCTTTTCGGGTAAGCGGGGTTTGGCATTCAGGACAACTAGTGATGTATTGTGTAGGTTGCGAATGGCCATCTCGCTTACTAAAATTGACGCCCACTATTTTTGGGATAATCTCCCCTCCTTTTTCAACATAAACACTATCTCCTTCCCTGATATCGAGTTTTTCAATCTGGTCTGCGTTGTGTAATGAGGCTCTTTTTACAGTGGTTCCCGCGAGTTGTACCGGTTTTAAATTTGCTACCGGCGTGATGGCTCCCGTGCGTCCCACTTGATAGGTGATTTTTTCCAAAAGGGTTTCTGCCTGTTCGGTTTTGAATTTATAGGCCATCGCCCAGCGGGGTGATTTTGCAGTATAACCCAGTTCTTCCTGTTGATACAGGCTGTTTACCTTGATGACCACACCGTCGGTTTCATAGGGCAGTTTGTGGCGGTTTGTGTCCCAATGATGTATAAACTGCAGCACTTCTTCCATCGAGTTTGCCAGGGTACAGGCATCAGGGACTTTAAAACCCCATTCTTTTGCTTTTTGAAGAGATTCAAACTGGGTAGTGATGGGCAATCGTTCACCCACGATGCCATATATCAAACAATCCAGCGGACGGCGGGCAACCTCAGCACTGTCCTGCAATTTCAAACTTCCTGAAGCAGTGTTTCTTGGATTTGCATAAGGCTCTTCCCCGGCTTCAAATCGTTCCTCATTCATTCTTGCAAAACCGGCGAGTGGTAAAATGATTTCTCCTCGAATATGGAATTTTTCAGGAAAATCACCTTTTAATTTTAATGGTACAGACCGAATTGTCTTTACATTATTTGTTACATCATCTCCTTGAGAACCATCACCGCGGGTGACAGCTTTTTGTAACATTCCGCTTTCATATGTCAGGTTCATGGAAGCACCGTCATATTTGAGTTCACAAGTGTATTGAACGTGTCCGTCAACCAGTTTTTTAATGCGTTTTTCCCAATCGAGTAAATCTTCTTCAGAATAGGAATTGTCCAGCGAGTGCATGGGAAACTCGTGTACAATAGTTTCAAAGTTTTTGGTGATAGCTCCCCCTACGCGTTGTGTGGGCGAATTGGGGTCAAAATACTCGGGGTGTTGTTCTTCAAGGTGCTGCAATTGCTTGAGCATTTGGTCAAATTCAAAATCTGAAATCACCGGGGCATCCAGTACATAGTAGTTGTAGTTGTGCTGATTGAGCTCTTCTCTTAGCTGGTTGATTTTTTCCTTGATGTTCATTCTCTAATGAAAATATAAATCTAATATCTTAAATTTTTGTCAATCGTTTAATCTTATAGTCCTTTGGCTTCCTCCCAAAACACATCCATTTCGGCAAGTGACATTTCTTTCAGGGGTTTATTGATTGCTTTTGCCTTTCCTTCAAGAAACTGAAAGCGTTTGATGAATTTTTTATTTGTGCGCTCTAATGCGCTTTCGGGATCAACTTTCAGGAACCTTGCGTAGTTAATCATTGAAAAAAGCACATCACCAAACTCGGCTTCGATTTTTTCGGCATTATTTTCATTGACCTCGTGTTGCAACTCGTCGAGTTCTTCTTTGAGTTTTTCAAATACCTGCTCAGGATGTTCCCAGTCAAAGCCCACACCGGCTACCTTGTCTTGGATACGGTTTGCCTTTACCATCGCCGGTAGTGATTTTGGAACGCCTTGCAGCACACTCGTTTTGCCTTCTTTCAACTTCAGATTTTCCCAGTTTTTTTTGACTTCTTCTTCATCTGTTACCTTTACATCACCGTAAATATGCGGGTGGCGTTCTATGAGTTTATCACAAATACTGTTGGCAACATCTGCGATATCAAAAGCGTTGTTTTCACTTCCTATTTTTGCATAAAAAACAATGTGCAGCAATAAATCCCCTAATTCTTTTTTGACCTCGTTTAAATCATTTTCAAGGATGGCATCGCCCAGCTCATAGGTTTCTTCTATGGTAAGATGCCTAAGGGTTTGTATGGTTTGTTTGCGGTCCCAGGGGCATTTTTCACGCAGGTCGTCCATGATATCCAGCAAACGGTTAAAGGCCAAGAGTTGTTTTTCTCTGTTATTCATTGTTGCAAAATTGAATTCATAAAATTACTCAATTGAATACAACAAAAGAGCGTTTCATTGAAGAAGTAATCCACAAGAACCTGTTTATAATAAAAATCCCGTCTTAGATTGACAGGATTTTACAATTGATGAGTTGAAAAACTTAAGATTTCCTTGCCACCGGACTTTTAGTGGGTCCGCCTTTTTTGGCCGATGAGGCTTTGGGACTTGCAGTCTTGGCAACAGTTTTCACAGGCGCAGCTTTGGCAGCTTCTTTCTGCGCTTTAATTTCGGGGGTTTCTTCTTCTGGTTCAGAAAAATCCATCAAATCTTTTTCCTGCAAAATATTATACCAATGAATAATTTTTTTGATGTCGCTGGTATATACTTTGTCTTCATCATAATCAGGAAGGATTTCAAAAAAATATTCTTCCAGCTTTAATTTGTCTTCTTTATGACTAATGGCTTGACCACCGTTTTCTTTGTCTTTAATTTTTTGCATTATTTGACGTAAAGGCACTTCTTCGGTCAATGTGTAAATTGCAATTTCTGATAGCAAGCTCACATTGTGGTGTGCACTTACAGATATTTTTTTACCATCAAGTAATGACTCAGCCAGAAATCCTGAGCGTGTTTGTGTTTTTAATTCATATAATCCCGGTTTTCCTGAGATGGATAAAATCTTTTCTAAGCCCATATAGTATATTGAAAATTAAAAATTATTAAGGTTTCCTATGCTGAAACCTGCTGCATTTGAGAACAAAGATAAATATTGAAATTGAAAATAAAATTATTTATCTCTTTTTATTGAGGTTTGGAAACTTCATTCTGTAATCAACATCTATTTTTCCTTTTGAAATATTGGTGAGTTTACTTTTTATAAGACGTCGCTTTAACGGCGAAAGTTTATCTGTAAACAAAACACCTTCAATGTGATCATACTCATGTTGAATGACACGCGCAGCCAGCCCGTCATAGGTTTTTGTTTGTTGCGTAAAGTTTTCGTCATAGAACGAAATGGTTATTTTTTCTTTTCTAAAAACATCTTCCCTCACATCAGGAATGCTAAGGCAACCTTCATTAAATGCCCATTCATCTCCTGTTTCTTCAAGAATTTTGGCATTAATAAAGGTTTGTTTTAATTCTGCCAGGATTTTTTGTTCTTCGGCTGTCAAGTCTTGATCGTTTGAAAAAGGCTCGCAGTCTATTATAAAAAGTCTAATAGGGAGCCCAATTTGGGGCGCGGCAAGTCCAACACCATGAGCTTGATACATAGTTTCATACATATTTTCAATCAAGGTATCAAGCTCTTTGTACTCCTGACTAATATCAATTGCTTTTTTTCTTAAAACGGGATCTCCGTAAGCTACAATGGGTAAAATCATAAGTTGACTACTCTTTGTTATATAAATATTCTTGCAAAATTATTGTGGCACTAATTTCATCAATGAGTGCTTTGTTGCGTCGTTGTTTCTTTTTTAAACCACTATCAATCATCGTTTGATATGCCATTTTTGAGGTAAACCGCTCATCGACCCTTTTAACCGGAATTTCATGAATTGCTGCATTTAATTTTTTTATAAACGCGACAATATGAACTTCCACTTCTGAGGGGGTATCATCCATTCTTTTGGGTTCACCCACAAGAAACAATTCTACCTTTTCTTTGGACACATAGTCTTTTAAAAAAGTTAACAGATTTTTGGTTTCCACGGTGGTCAAGCCGGAGGCGATAAGCTGTAGCTCGTCTGTAACAGCGATGCCTGTGCGTTTCGTACCAAAATCTATTGCTAAAATGCGTGCCATACTTCAAAATCTGTGCAAAGGTAATACTTCTTTGGTTTCTGCTCCACTTTTGACGAAAGCAATTATCTTTGTGGTTGAAAAGTTTTAGGTTTGTGGTTTTAAGTTTGAAGTTTATTTCAGCATCCAGCATCCAACCTAATAATTTTAAAAGCTCAAAACATTAAAAAAAATATAAAAATACATGCAACAATTAAGAACACAAATAGAAAAAGCCTGGGATGACAGGTCAATACTTACCACAACTGAAACCATAGCTGCTATACGCGAAGTCATATCATTACTGGACGAAGGTAAATTAAGAGTCGCTGAACCCACCGCAAAAGGCTGGCTAGTGAATGAATGGGTTAAAAAAGCAGTAGTGCTTTATTTTCCCATTCAGAAAATGGAAACTTTTGAAGTGGGTATTTTTGAGTATCACGATAAAATTCCTTTGAAAAAGGGTTATAAAGAGAAAAACATACGTGTAGTTCCTCATGCTGTTGCACGTTATGGAGCTTATATTTCCGGCGGAGTCATAATGATGCCGAGCTATGTAAATATTGGTGCTTATGTTGATGAAGGCACCATGGTTGATACCTGGGCCACTGTTGGCAGTTGTGCCCAGATAGGTAAAAATGTGCATTTGAGTGGCGGAGTGGGTATTGGTGGTGTTTTGGAACCTTTGCAAGCAGCTCCTGTTATTATTGAAGACAATGCATTTATTGGTTCAAGATGTATCGTTGTTGAAGGAATAAGGGTTGAAAAAGAAGCTGTTTTGGGTGCCAATGTTGTTTTGACCGGATCAACAAAAATCATAGATGTTACAGGTAGTGAGCCAGTTGAAATTAAAGGCTATGTCCCGGCAAGGTCTGTGGTGATTCCGGGAAGTTATACCAAACAGTTTCCTGCCGGTGAATTTCAGGTGCCTTGTGCATTAATTATAGGCAAACGAAAAGAAAGTACCGATAAAAAAACCTCGTTAAACGATGCATTGCGCACCTATGATGTGGCGGTTTAAATATAAATGTGGTGAAAAAATTTACTTTAAGAAGATTGTACTTAACTGTGGTTAAAAAGATGATTTTTTTACCACAAGATATTTATGTTAAAATAAACTATGAATACTATTCTGGAAGGAAACTGGATTACAACAACCCGGTAACTTTTAACGATAAAATACAGTGGCTAAAAGTTTTCTACCACAAAGAGATTCTTCATCAATTAGTTGATAAATATGCGGTTAGGTCCTTTGTTGAAGAAAGGGTGGGTTTTCAATATTTGAATGAATTGTATGCCGTTTATAACAAACCTGCAGAAGTCGATTTTGATAAATTACCCAATCAATTTGTATTAAAAGGCGTTCATGGATTTCACCTTAATTTAATTGTTAAAGATAAAGCTACTCTAAACCTAAAAAAAACAAGATATCTCCTCAATAAATGGATGTATAAAGACCATTACAGAAACGGAAAGGAATGGGCTTATAAAAATGTGAAGCCGCGAATTATTGCCGAGAAATATCTTGAAGAATTTGGTAAAAAAGTAGTAAATGACTACAAGTTTTTTTGTTTTAATGGCAAACCAAAATTTATTCAAATTGATATGGAAAGAGGCATTGAAGATTTAAGGTGTTATTATGATTTAAACTGGAAAAAACTCCCCTTCACAACAGAAAAGAATATGTTTTTTGAAGATGAATTGGAGAAACCTCAACATCTGGAAGAAATGATTGAAGTTGCTCAAAAACTATCTGATGGTTTTCCTTTTGTGAGGGTAGATTTATACAATATTAATGGAAAAGTGCTGTTTGGAGAAATGACTTTTTATCCAACTGACGGGAGAAAAAAATACATTCCAGAAGAATACAACTCAATCATAGGTGATTATCTTGAATTACCCAAAATTCTAAAAAATCAAAAAGTAATCACTTAAATCAATCTTTTACTATTCCAAAAGGGGTTCTAGAAATTTTTTCATCCACCGTTCTTTTTCTGATGGCTTTATTTTTTGCTATTGTTTCAGGTGTTTTGTATCCACGTTTGTGATCTAAGTGGATACAAATTGCCGAATATCGTATTTGTTTTGATTTAATTCCCAAATTAAATAAACGCTCGCCCAACTCTCTATCCTGACCACCATATTGCATACGTTCATCAAAACCATTTACAGCAAGGATGTCCTTTTTCCATCCTGAAGCATTGTGTCCATTCCAGGTTGCTTTTGTTGGCGTCACAAGATTTAGCAAATCCTGAAAAAAACCTCTGGCTCTTAACTTATTATTTTTAAATGAAGATTTTAAACCGTTTGATTTCAACCAATTTACATCAAAACAACGCCCACTTAAAATATCCTCCTTTTGAATAAGCTTTGATATTCTCATAGGTAACATAAAATAGCCTCCAGAGAGAAAAAAACCTTTTTCCCGCTTCCTTAGGTGTACTTCTAGAAAATCTCTTCGGGGAATGCAATCCCCATCAGTCATAAGAATGTATTCTGCATCACAGGAAACTATGGCTTTATTTAAAATGCGTGATTTCTGAAAACCCTCATCTTCTTGCCAAATATGTTTTATTGGGTAATTTACTTCTTTTTGAATGCTTTGTATTAAATCAAAAGTGGGTTCTTTTGAACCATCGTCGGCAATGACAACTTCAAAATTTCTGAATGTTTGTGTTTCATAACCCCAGAGCACTTTCTCCAGCCAAGCCTCTGAATTATATGTACTTACAATTACAGAAATTGCATAAGAATTAGAGAGTGAAGTTTCTTCCTGATGTTGTGCCATTCCACAAAATTAACTTTTTTTTCTAACCTCTCTTTTTCTTTTTTAAAGAAATGAACTTTCACACTCGTTTAAAATCTTTAATGATTATAAGAAAAAATAGGGTTTATTTCTGCAAAGTCATTTCCAAATACTTATTCATTACTGAAAGACCAATCAAATGCTCTCTTTTTAAATCAAAAAACTGGGATACAAATTTATTGGCATTTTTAGTAATTTGGATTGCTTGTTCTGGGTTATTAATATAGTAATTGAGTCGTTCTTCCAAATCCGAAAAATCCCTTTTTATTTCAATATAATTGTAATTTGCCTTGAGCTTGCCCTCCATAAACCAGGTTTCATAGATTGGCTTTGGCATCACGGCAACAGAGTTTGAAGACATAATCCATTTTAAGTTACTGGCAACATCATTTCCTTCAAGTGCTAAAATAAATTTAAATTTAAGATGGTCGTATATTGTGCTTTTGGCAACAGTCCATTCCCGGGGATAATTATTATTTTTTGTAATATTTCCTAAATCACACAATGGGTGCTTAAAATATTTTTCCATAAAAGCAATGCGATGGGGTTTTCCATCCACTTTTCCTCTAAATATTAATTTATTTGACTTTTCACTAAACTTTAAATTATCTTTTATAAATATAAAATGCCTCACCTTAACTAATTTCAAAAGAACAGAATTTTCATTATTTCCGGCGATGGGTCTGCTTTTCACAATTGATGGTACATCAGGAATATGTGTGACATCTCCCGGCACAAAATTCCATTTAAAACTTCCTTTAAACCATGAAATAATAGTATAAGCGTCCAAAAAGAAGACTGAAGAAACTCCATTTCCCTTTTTAAATTCTGAGATTCGCTTTGAAAATTCAGGAAGTTCATTTTTTGTTTGAAGTTTGTTATAATAGTTAACTCTTAAATTTATGTATTTTGCATCCTCACGACTGGAAATTGAATTTAATTTTTGTTTTAATCTACTTTGAAATATAAATTTAGGTAGTAATACTTTAATATAGCTCCTAATATAGTAGGGCAGTTTTGGGTTTTTTCCGGAAGCTAATAAAAAATTTAAATTCATCGTGTTCTGTATAAGTACTATAAAAAAAATACTTTAGGAAATCTCAAGCGAAACAAAAATAACCATTTTTTATGGAAGCATTTTCAGATTTCTGTTTTACAACAATTACGAGAATAAATTCTAGGAATCTATGTTTAATTTAAAAAAGATTTTAAATTTGGCTTGTATAAAGTGTAAAATATAAATAACAGCTTCATTATATGATTAAACTCTCTGCTGTAATTATTACTTTTAATGAGGAAGAACATCTTGAAAAATGTTTAAACTCGCTGGAGGGAGTAGTTGATGAAATTGTTGTGGTTGATTCTTTTTCTACAGATAATACCAAAACCATTTGTGAAAAATTTGGTGTAAAATTTATAGAGCAAAAATTCCTGGGATATAAAGAACAAAAAAACTTTGCCATAACGCAAGCCCGTTATGAGCACATACTCTCGCTTGACGGGGATGAAGCCCTTTCAAATGAACTAAAAAATTCTATACTCGAGTTAAAAAAGAACTGGAAACTTGATGGGTATTATGCCAATCGAAGCAACAACTATTGCGGTCAATGGATAAAGCATTCAGACTGGTATCCAGACAAAAAACTAAGGCTTTTTATCAAGGGAAAAGGCGAGTGGAGAGGAATAAACCCACACGACTCCTACAAGCTTTTTAATTCAAAAAAATCAGGAAGACTTAAAGGTGATATTCTGCATTGGATTTACAGGGACTACATTGAACACAATCAAAAAGTAGAGCGATTTTCGACGATTGCAGCACAGGCTTATTTTGATTTAGGAAAAAAATCTTCAATTTGGAAAATACTCTATAGACCGGCATGGGCATTCTTTAAAAGTTATTTTTTAAGGCTGGGTTTTTTAGACGGTCTTAATGGTTGGGTTATTTGTGTGCAAGCATACAATGTAACATTTCTAAAATATTCAAAGTTGTACCAGCTTCATAAAAAAGTAAGCAAAAATTGAGGTTATTGTTATTTTTTTAAGCCCAGTTTTTTCTTCAATTTTCTTTTTCTGTGGTATTTTCCTTGAAATTTTTTTGTGTACTTCCACATCAAATTTAGAACCTCTACTTCATCTCTGTTTATCAACTCGGCATACCGCTTACTCATAATTTCAACCATTTCTCTTTTTGGCGTTAAGCGCGAAAAGTTTTTAATGCGCTCCTTAAAAGAAAGGCTTTTGAAGTTCATTCGGTTTAAGTCAACCAGAAAGAAACGGTAGTCGTTTCCATCTTTTTTAATCAAGGTATTGCCCGGTGAATGGTCTTTAAAAAGGATGTTGTTTTCATGCAGTTTAAAGGTAAAATCAGTTGCAGCAATTAGAATTTTTTCCCTTTCAGGATAATCTGGATTTGTGATTAATTCCCTAAAAGTCAAATCACAATTAAGGTGTTCACTCACATAAAAGCTTTTCTGAAGCCCCCAAGATGAAAAGTATTCAAAATAAGCAAGCGGTCTGGGAGTTCCAATTCCCTTTTTAAGCAAATAAGTTGCATTTTCAAATGAACGTCTGGCTTTTGACTTTCTAAAAAATTTATAAGCAAATTGGTTGAGTAAATGAGGAACCTTGAATGACTTAACATTAACCGTTAAACCCAGAATTTCAAGAGATTTGATTGAGTTTCTACCGGGTTTGATAAAATGAGACCCCTGGGTATCAAAATTATGAATAAAATGAGTAATTGACTCGTTTAAGTCGGGAGAAAGTTCTGAGATTTCCTTATGTTCCTGCACTGAAATAAATTTTTCCAAAGATACAATTTGTAATTATTATCATTTAGGTCCTCTCACTCTATTTTTCTGATGTAATTTTGCAAAAAATAAAAAATGATTTCCATTGAAGTTGAAAACGCTTTAGAACACCTCAAAAAGGGTAATATTATCTTATATCCCACTGATACCACCTTTGGTTTGGGGTGTGATGCTAACAACAGCGATGCAATAAAAAAAATTTACCATATAAAAAATCGTTCAGATTCAAAAGCGTTAATCATTCTCGTAGAAAATGAACGCAGGTTGCAGCAACTGGTAAAAGTACCCGAAGCTGCCTGGGATTTGATTGACTTTTCTGAAAAGCCTATTACAATTATATATGACAATCCAAAAAATCTCCCAAACGAACTAATTGCCTCAGACAATACAATCGCGATTAGACTTACCAAAGATGATTTTTGTAAAAAATTGATATCAAAATTAAATGCACCATTGGTCTCCACTTCTGCAAATATTTCAGGCGAAGTAAGCCCAAAAAAATTTAGTGACATTTCTCAAAAAATTAAAAATGAAGTTGATTATATAGTACCCAAATGTGAGCCTTTCATACCTAAATATGAAGCTTCAACCATTATTAAACTTTCAGAAAACGGCCTTGTAAAAATCATCAGAAAATAAGTAATTTAATGTAACTGAGCTTACTCAAAATAGAAACCAAAAACAAAAAAATTGAAACTTGAAACTTAAATAATGGCTTTAATTAAAGAACTTTTAGGAAAAAATCCCTCATTTGGCTTCAATTGCTTTTTGGCAGAAACAGCTGTTATTATCGGTGATGTTGAAATGGGGAATGATTGCAGTATCTGGTACAACGCAGTTTTGCGAGGGGATGTTCACTATATTAAATTAGGCAACAAAGTAAATATACAAGACAATGCTATGATACATTGTACTTATCAAAAATTTCCCACAACTATTGGCAACAATGTTTCTATTGGTCATAATGCCATCGTTCACGGTTGTACCATTCAAGACAATGTTTTAGTGGGAATGGGGTCTATAATTATGGATAATTGTGTTGTGGAGTCACATTCCCTAGTCGCGGCGGGGGCTGTTGTCACACAAAATACACATATTAAGGAAGGCGAACTTTGGGCGGGAGTTCCGGCAAAAAAAATTGGAATGGTTTCTCAAAATTTACGTGAAGGCGAAATTGAACGCATTGCAAATAATTACGTGAAATATAGCAGCTGGTATAAGGGAAAATAATTTTTATTTCACTGTGTTAAATTACCTACAATTCCTCGTATATCTGTTTAAAATAATTTGGTAAAAACCTACCTTTGCAAAATGGATTTAAGCAATGCTTTAACACACAAAATTTTTAAAGTAGTAAGTGACTCCAGCTCATCACTTAATCTTGAAACATATGTTATTGGTGGCTATGTCAGAGATTTTTTGCTAAAGCGAAATTTAAAAAAAGACATCGACTTTGTAACCATTGGCAGCGGAATTTCTCTTGCTAAAGAAGTTGCCAAAAATTTACCAGAAAACCCAAAAGTATCCATTTTTAAAAATTTTGGTACGGCTATGCTAAAAGCCGATGGAATAGATATTGAATTTGTAGGTGCCAGAAAAGAGTCCTATGACCGGGGCAGTAGAAAACCTACTGTAGAAAATGGAACCTTGAAAGATGACCAAAACAGGCGCGATTTTACAATCAATGCATTAGCAATTAGTTTAATCAAGGAAAATTATGGTCAACTTTTAGACCCCTTTAATGGAATAGAAGATTTAGAAAATAAAATCATTCGCACTCCTTTAGACCCTGATGTTACATATTCTGATGACCCATTAAGAATGCTACGCGCCATCAGATTTGCAAGTCAGTTGGATTTTACAATTGAACAAAAATCACTTGATGCCATTACACGAAATAAGGAGCGTATCAAAATCATCTCAAACGAACGAGTTACAGAGGAATTACATAAAATACTCCTTTGCAAAAAACCTTCTGTAGGATTTGGATTGTTGCAAAAAACCGGGCTTTTACCTCTCATACTTCCTGAATTAACGGCTCTTGAAGGTATCGACGAGATTGAAGGACAGCGTCACAAAGACAACTTTTGGCACACACTGGAAGTAGTTGATAACATAGCCTCGGCAACAGACGATTTGTGGCTGCGATGGGCGGCTTTGCTTCACGACATTGGCAAAGCTCCAACTAAAAAATTTGACAAAAAAATAGGATGGACTTTTCACGGTCATGAATTTGTGGGCTCCAAAATGGTTTATAAATTGTTTAAACGCCTCAGACTGCCACTTAATGACAAAATGAAATTTGTACAGAAAATGGTCTTAATGAGCTCACGTCCCATTGCCATTTCAGGTGAGGTAACAGACAGTGCTGTGAGACGATTGGTTTTTGATGCCGGTGAATACATTGATAATTTAATGACGCTCTGTGAAGCAGATATCACCACTAAAAACCCAAAAAAGTTCAAGCAATACCTAAACAATTTTAAAAAAGTAAGACAACGTATTGTCGAAGTGGAGGAGCGTGACCAAATACGCAATTTTCAACCACCTGTAAGTGGTGAGGAAATTATGGAAACTTTTAATTTAAAGCCTTCGCGTGAAATTGGCATTCTCAAGGATGCTATTAAGGAAGCCATACTTGAGGGAGAAATCCCAAACGAATATGAAGCCGCAAAAGCTTTTATGATGAAAAAAGCCGAAAAAATGGGATTGAAAAAAATGTAATTAGTTTTTGCTATGAAAAAAAATAAACCCGTCATTATTTGGCTTTTTACAGGATGCTTTTTGATTTTTATTATGGTTTTGGTGGGCGGCATCACCCGGCTTACAGATTCCGGTTTATCGATGACCGACTGGCACATTATTACTGAAGTTATACCTCCTTTAAATGAGCAGGAATGGGAAGCTGCTTTTGAAGAATACAAACAATTTCCTGAATATCAAAAAATCAATAGTAATTATGATTTTCAGCTTGAAGATTACAAGTTTATTTATTTTTGGGAATGGTTTCACAGGCTTTTAGGCCGATTGCTGGGAGTAGTTTTCATAATCCCCTTTGTCTATTTTTGGATTACAAAAAAACTCAATAAAGAAACTCTCAAAAATTGTTTTATACTTTTATTTTTAGGAGGTTTTCAGGGGTTTTTAGGCTGGTATATGGTTAAAAGCGGTCTGGTGGATATCCCTTATGTGAGTCATTACCGTTTGGCAATGCACTTGATTACTGCATTTATTACATTTTCATTTACGCTTTGGGTAGCTTTGAATTTGATTTACCCCAAAGAGAAACCACAATTTATATCCTTCAGAAATTTAATCAGGTTTAGCTTTGCTTTATTGATTATCCAAATCATCTGGGGAGCTTTTGTAGCCGGTCTTAACGCTGGTATGATTCACAACACCTGGCCATTGATGAACGATGGAAAATTAATACACGAGACGGTACTTATTGAGCAAAACCCGGTTTGGAAAAACTTTATTGAAGGAAAAAGTGGTGTTCAGTTTGTACACCGTTATTTGGCCTATATTGTTGTAGCTTTGATCTTGCTCATTTGGTGGAAAGCTAAAAAATTAACTCTTACCTTTGCTCAGCAAAAAAGTATTAACTGGCTGCTCATTTTAGTGGGTATTCAGTTTGTACTTGGAGTGTTTACACTTATTTATGCAGTGCCACTTTGGCTAGGTGTTGCCCATCAAATTGGTGCATTTTTCTTGCTTGGAGTCATGACTTTTTCAATGCATCGGTTTAGCAGGTAATTATGATTAACAATTAAAAAACAAAAAATATGATTTATCGTTTTAGAGTCATTCTTGACGCTCACGATGATGTTTTCAGAGACATTGAAATTTCACAAGAGGCTACATTAGAAGATTTTCACAATGCCATCACACAGTCCTTTGGATTTGGAGGACAGGAAATGGCTTCTTTTTTCACCAGTGATGACGAATGGAATCAAGATGAAGAAATATCCTTATTTAGTATGGATGACAACGGTAGGGATATGCAAAATACCTTGCTAGAAGATGTGGTTTCTAAAGACCAAACCAAACTGATCTACATCTACGACTTTTTGAGTATGTGGACATTCCTGGTCGAGCTTGCAGACATTGGTGCCCCCACCCCGGGTATTTTATACCCAAATCTTATGTTTGCTCACGGCGAAATCCCAGATGAAGCACCTGAAAAAGAATTTGAAACCGAAACACTCTTTGATGATGAAGGTCCCGATGATGATTTTGATCCCGATGATTATGATGATTTAAATTTTGACGAAAATTGGAATTAGACCGAATATTTTGGGAGTCAAAATATGCCAACAATCAAATCGGCTGGGATGCAGGCAAGATAACAAAACCTCTAAAAGTTTATATTGACGGTCTAGTAGATAAAACTATTTCCATTCTAATTCCCGGTGCCGGCAATAGTTATGAAGCAGAATACCTTCATATTAATGGATTTAAAAATGTAGATGTGATTGATATTGCAGCACAACCTTTGAAAAACTTTCAAATGCGTGTGCCTGATTTTCCAAAAGGAAACCTTATTCAAACAGATTTTTTTGAATGGTCAAAAACCTATGACCTTATTCTTGAACAAACATTTTTTTGTGCTTTGAATCCGGCTTTGCGTCCCGCTTATGCGAAAAAAATGAACGAACTGTTAAACCCTAATGGCAAACTAGCAGGTGTATTATTTGACTTTCCGTTGACAGAAGTAGGACCCCCTTTCGGCGGAAGCCGTGAAGAATATCTTACTTATTTTGAGTCTTATTTTATAATCAAGAAGCTGGAAAAATGTCATAATTCCATTCTGCCAAGAGCGGGTAACGAACTCTTTAGTATCTTTGAAAAGCCGTAAGGGCAATTTCTTTAAATTTGAAGCTTATGCAACTCGAGAAAGACCAGATTTTAGACCACACAAAAATTCAACATATATTGAAAAGAATGGCCTATCAAATCTATGAATCCAACGTCAATGAAAACCAAATTATTCTCGCTGGAATTAAAGAAAATGGCTTTTTGCTGGCAAAAAAATTGAAAAAGGAAGTGGAGAAAATCTCCCCATTAAACGTGGTTCTTTGTGAAATTGTTATCAATAAAAAGAAACCTTTGGGAAGAATAACCTCTTCGCTTTCGCTTGATGAAATCAATAACCAATCTATCGTTGTGATTGATGATGTCCTCCACTCTGGTGGCACTTTAATTCACGCTGTAAAATATGTTCTTGAAGTTCCGGTGAAACAAATCAAAACTGCCGTACTCATTGATAGGAATCATAAAAAATTTCCTATTAAAGCAGATTTTAAGGGCGTTTCTCTATCAACTTCTATGAATGAAAATGTAGCGGTAATTTTTGAATCTAAAAATGACCGTGCAATTTTAGAATAAACAAGATTTTATTTCCTCCACGATTGCTTTGGGTGTTTTACCATCTGTGTGAATCACAAGGTCTGCCTGCCTGTAATAAAAACTTCTTTCAAAAAGGTGTTTTCTTACAAAATCTTCAAGTTCCTTTTTAGTTTTTAAATGACTGATGAGTGGTCTGCTTTCCTTTTCAATAAAAAGCCGCTCTATAAGGGTTTGAATAGATGCAGAAAGATAAATGGAACAGGTGTTTGACGCTTTTTCAATATGCTCCAAATTTTTGCCAAAACAGGGAGTTCCCCCTCCAAGACTCAGCACCTTGACGTTAGTGTCATTCAAAAGTTCTATGAGATAGCTTTCTTCTTTTTTTCGAAAATAAATTTCCCCTTTAGTTTTGAAAATTTCATCTATGGAACGTTGTTCTCGTTCCTCAATGTATTGATCTAAATCTACAGAAAAAATATTCAGGGTTGATGCTAAAAGCGATGCAATCGAGGTCTTTCCACTACCCATATATCCCATTAAAACAATAGATTTTCTCACAATAAGCTACTATAAATTTAGACGGTAAAACTAATGAATTAATATTTCTAAAATTAATTTTAAAATTGGTTTGATAAATAAATATAATGACAGTATATTTGCACCCGCGTTACAGAAAGTTGTTGTAACAAAAAGATTTGGTAGCTCAGTTGGTAGAGCATCTCACTTTTAATGAGAGGGTCCTGGGTTCGAATCCCAGCCAGATCACAATTAATGTTCAAAAAGTTATTATTAGCGCATAACTTTTATAAAATACCTTAAAGGATTTTTTCTTAAAGACTTTAAGTTCATCCGCCCGGATGCTGGAATTGGTAGACAGGCATGGTTGAGGGCCATGTGTCCTTTAGGGCGTGTGGGTTCAAGTCCCACTTCGGGCACTTTAATACTCCTTTTTTTTAAAATCTCTTTACTTTTCATACATTTACTCGGTTTAATAAAACTTCATACATATTAAACATTTTTAAATGGGAATTAAAACGCAATTCAGTATAAAAGATTTAGAACATTTAAGCGGTATCAAAGCACACACCATAAGAATATGGGAAAAGAGATACAACTTACTCGAGCCTGATAGAACAGATACAAACATCAGATACTATGATCTGGATAACCTGATGAAACTTCTCAATGTAACCTATCTCTATAATCATGGTTACAAAATTTCTAAAATCGCAGGACTTCAAAATAAAGAAATAAAAAATATCATCCATGAATCTGGCTTACACGATACAAAAGAGGTTTTTGCTCTTTCTGAATTGAAATCTTCAATGCTTCATTTTGACCCCCAATTATTTCAAGCCACATTTGAAAAACTGGAAAAGCAATACAGTTTTAGAGAAATATTTTTTCAAGTTTTCATCCCCTTACTCAATGATATTGGGCTCTTATGGCAAACCGGCACCATTGACCCCTCTCATGATCGTTTTATTTCTGAACTCATTAAACAAAAAATTATCATCCAGATAGAAAATAAGTTTTCTTCACCACCCACAAAAAAAGAAAAGCTTTTTGTACTTTTTTTACCACTTGACGAAATACATGAAATAGGCTTATTATATGTAAATTTTGAACTTTTAAACAAAGGTTATAAAACCATTTTTCTGGGAAATAACATTCCCACAAAAAATCTTGAACACCTGCTCAATCATCACAATAATATCGTTTTTGTATCTTATTTAACAATACAACCTGAAAATGAACTCATTCCTGACTTTATTAACGAATTGTATGAAAGCACTTGTAAAGATACCTCAAACGAAGTATGGCTCTTTGGGAGTAAATTAATCAATGAGCCTACTGAAGATTATCCAAAACAAATTAGCGTTTTTAAAAGCTTATCAACCTTTATTGAAACCATTTAGAAAAATGATAAATTATTCTTAATTTTTTTTACCAAATTTAAATTTGTTTAGATTCTGATTACTTTTGTTAAACAAATATGAATAAAAATATATCCATCATTGGCTCCGGATTTTCAGCATTGGCCGCATCTTGCTATCTGGCTAAAGCCGGAAACAAAGTGACTGTTTTTGAAAAAAACGCCACAGTTGGCGGGAGAGCAAGGCAATTAGTAAGAGATGGATTTACCTTCGATATTGGCCCCACCTGGTACTGGATGCCCGATGTTTTTGAAAAGTTTTTTGCAGATTTTGATAAAAAACCCTTCGATTATTATGAGTTAATCAAACTCAACCCTGCGTACAGTGTTTATTTTGGTGAAAACGATTTTATAACCATTGAGGACACTTTAGAAAAAATTTGTATTGCCTTTGAAAAAGAAGAAAAAGGAAGTTCTGTAAAACTCAGAAAATTCATTGCAGAAGCTCAAGATAATTACAACATTGCTATTAAGGAACTGGTGTATCGTCCGGGAGTTTCTCCTCTGGAATTAGTCACTCCTGTGACTATGAAAAAAATTGGGCAGTTTTTTAGTACCATTAGTAAAGAAGTGCGTAAAGAGTTTAAAAATAAGCGGCTTGTTGCCATTCTTGAATTTCCGGTTTTGTTTCTTGGAGCTAAAGCTTCCAATACGCCGGCATTTTACAGTTTCATGAATTATGCAGATTTTGGTCTGGGCACTTTCCATCCCAAAAATGGCATGTACAGTGTGATTCTAGCCATGAAATCATTAGCTGAAGAACTGGGAGTTACAATCAAAACACAACAAAATGTTGAGAAAATAATTGTAGAGAACAAAAAAGCTGTTGGAATACAAGTCTATGGTGAAACGGTTTCTTCAGACATAGTTTTGAGCGGTGCAGACTACCATCATACAGAATCACTTTTAGATAAAAAACACCGGCAATATTCTGAAAAATATTGGGACAAGAAAATTTTTGCACCCTCCTCACTACTTTTCTACGTTGGTTTTGACAAAAAAATTGAGAATGTGGAACACCATACCTTGTTTTTTGATGTAGATTTTGAAAAACATGCACAAGCAATTTATGACAACCCCGAGTGGCCTGAGGAGCCTCTATTTTATGCCAGCTTTCCCTCAAAAACAGATGAGAATGCTGCACCTCATAGTAAAGAAGCCGGTATCTTTTTGATACCTCTAGCACCGGGTTTAACCGATATTCCCGAAGTGAGAGAAGATTATTTTGATATAATAATGACACGCTTTGAGAAATTAACCAATCAGGAAGTTAAAAATTTTGTTATATTTAAAGAAAGCTTTTGTGTGAATGATTTCGTTGAACAATACAATTCTTACAAAGGAAATGCTTACGGATTAGCAAATACATTATTTCAAACTGCTTTCCTAAGACCAAAATTAAAAAGTAAAAAAGTGGAAAATCTATATTTCACAGGTCAGTTAACTGTGCCGGGGCCGGGTGTTCCTCCGTCCTTGATTTCGGGAAAATTGACTGCACAATTAATTGAAAAATACAGTAATTAATAGTATCGAAAATATATGAAAGCATTATTTGACACTGTTTCTGAAAAATGTAGTAAGACTGTAACTAAGTCTTACAGCACTTCCTTTTCAATTGCTACAAAAATGTTAGCTCCCACCATTAGACAGGATATTTACAACATTTATGGATTTGTAAGATTTGCTGATGAAATTGTCGATTCTTTTCACGACTATAACAAAGAGAGCCTTTTCAACAGATTTGAAGAGTCTCTGGAAAATGCACTGGTTGACAAAATAAGCCTTAATCCCATTTTAAACTCTTTTCAACACACTTATCACAAATACAACATTGACAAACACCTGGTCGATTCTTTTATGGAAAGTATGAAACTGGATTTATCTAAGAAAAAATACTTGACACAAGAGGAGTTTAAATTGTATATTTATGGCTCTGCAGATGTGGTAGGGTTGATGTGTCTTAAAGTTTTTGTCAAAGGTGATCAAAAAAAATATGTAGAATTAAGAGAATCTGCTATGCACTTGGGTTCTGCGTTTCAAAAAGTCAATTTTTTAAGAGATTTAAAAGCAGATTATGAAGATTTGAGCCGAAGCTATTTTCCAAATACAGATTTGGAAAAACTTGACGAAGACTCAAAAAACAAGATCATTGCTGAAATTGAGCATAATTTCAATATGGGATTGCAAGGTATTCATCATTTACCGGCAGATGCAAAGTTTGGAGTCTATACCGCCTTTATTTATTACAAAAAATTACTCAATAAATTAAAGAAAACTCCTTCAACTGAAATTAAAAATACACGCATAAGAGTCAACAATTATCAAAAAATGGGATTGCTTGCTAAATGTTATGTTAACTACAGATTAAACTTGTTATAAAATGGAAATTTTACTTTGGGTTGTCGTTTTTATAGGAACCTTTTTCTTTATGGAGTTTATGGCCTGGTTTACTCACAAATATGTGATGCACGGGTTTCTATGGAGTTTACACAAAGACCATCACAAAAAAGACCACGAAAGCTGGTGGGAGCGCAATGATTTTTTCTTTATTTTTTATGCTGCCGTAAGTATTGGGTTTTTTCTTTTATGGAAAAATTATGATTTTTGGTATGGTTTACCCATAGGATTAGGAATTTTTGCCTATGGCCTCACTTATTTTTTTGTCCACGACATCTTCATTCACCAGCGTTTTAAACTTTTCAGAAATGCCAATAACTGGTATGCAAAAGCCATTAGGAGAGCCCATAAAATGCACCATAAACACACAGGAAAAGACAAAGGAGAAAGCTTTGGAATGTTAATTCCACCATTGAAATACTTTAAAAAATAATCTATGGATTCGCTTTATCTCTGGTTGAATCTTGGGTCGCTTTCTATTCCCTTCTTATATAGTTTTCATCCCAAGCTCAAACTCTACAAAAAATGGAAATATATGTTTCCGGCCATTGGAGTAATGATGCTCTTTTTCATTCCCTGGGATATTGTATTTACAGCAAACGGTTTTTGGGGATTTAATCCAAAGTATCTCACAGGGTTCTACATAGTGAATCTTCCCATCGAGGAATGGTTGTTTTTTATATGTATCCCTTATGCCTGTATTTTCACTCACTATGCCTTGCTTTACTACTTTCCAAATATGAAATTGTCTGAGAAAACCACAACTCGCCTCACCTATCTTTTGATTTTGAGCATGACAGTTTTGGTGATTTTATTTTACGACAGGTGGTATCCACTCATAAATTATGGCTATGCAATTGTGTTATTGGCTCTTGTACTGAGATATGAAAAAGAAATCCTTCAAAAATATTACCTCACCTTTTTAGTGATGCTCATTCCTTTTTTTATTGTAAATGGAGTCTTGACTGGAAGTTTTATTAAAGAACAGGTAGTCTGGTATGACAATTCTCAAAATTTAAGTATCAGAATGTTTACCATTCCTGTTGAAGACAGTATTTATGCATTTACAATGATTTTAACGCCACTTGTTATAACTGAATATTGGGTAAGAAAAAAGAGTTCAGCATAGTGAACCGGTATCTGTTTTTAATAAGATTAACAAACTTCTTTGATGGTTTTGACATCAATTTTGTAAATTGCACCAAATTTAAATTAAAACTATATGTTTTCTAACTTCATCAACAAATCAACAAGTTTCATTTTTGCGTTTGCTTTGGTTCTTTTTATTTCCTGTAAGGAAGAGAAGTCTAAAGTAAAAGTTGAGGATACCCCACAATCTACAGAGCAGACCCTAAAAGACGCAACAAATAATACTCCTGTAAACAACTCAGAAGTGACTGTAAATCCACCACATGGGCAGCCCGGTCACAGATGTGACATACCTGTGGGCCAACCTTTACCTTCAGGGAATGCTGCAAAATCATCTCCGGTTATAAACACTTCACAAAAGTCTCCTGTTATAAACAATACCGGAAATGTTCCAATTAACAATAGTAATTCTACTGCAAAAGTAAACCCTCCACACGGTCAACCCGGTCACAAATGTGAAATACCGGTGGGAGCTCCTTTGGAATAAATAAAAATTCATTTTGCATGAATTGTGAAACTTTAAAGTTTCACAATTTTTTTTTAAAATAAATTATCGCTAATTGTATATTTACATTCAAATCATACAAACATAAGACCGCTTAAAAAAAATAAACATATGAAAAATCTTTTTCTATTTTCCTTTATCATTCTTTTTTTAAGTTGTAAAACCTCTACATCAAATCAAGTAACAGATACCTATCAAAAAGGCGTCCAAATAAGCCCTGTAGATTATGAAAACCATATAACTGCAGAAGAACTTAAAAAACATCTTTTTATTATTGCTTCTGATGAAATGGAAGGAAGAATGACAGGTGAACCCGGTCAAAAGAATGCTGCTGAATATATTAGGGATTTTTTCATTGGGAACAATATTCCATCGCCCCCGGGTGTTGATAATTACTTTCAGGAAGTGCCGGCAAGTTTCTTTAGAGAAGGTAGCGGTATAAAAGACACAGAAAATGTCATTGCATTTGTGGAAGGTTCAGAATATCCGGAAGAAGTCATTGTAATAACAGCCCATTATGACCATACCGGAATTGACAGAAACGGCAATGTTAATAATGGCGCAGATGATGATGGAAGTGGAACCGTTGCTACAATGATGGTAGCCAAAGCTTATCAAAAAGCCAAAGAAGAAGGCAACGGCCCCAAACGATCTGTGGCATTTCTTTTGGTAACCGGAGAGGAAGTAGGATTAGTTGGCTCAAGGTACTATACAGATGTTGACCCAATTTTTAAATTGGAAAAAACCATAGCAAATCTAAATATGGATATGGTGGGTCGCATAGCTCCTGAAAAGGTAGATAGCCCCAATTATATTTACCTTATTGGAACAGACAGATTAAGCACTCAACTACATACTGTTTCTGAAGAGGTAAACCAAAAATATGTCAATCTGGAATTGGATTATACATTCAATGCTCACGACGACCCAAACCGTTTTTATTATCGCAGTGACCACTACAATTTTGCAAAACATAACATTCCCGTAATATTTTATTTCAACGGCGTTCATGAAGACTACCACAAGCATACAGACACTCCCGATAAAGTTGAATATGACCTTCTTGAAAAACGTGCTAGATTAGTCTATCACACCGCTTGGGAACTGGCAAACAGAAAAGAGCGCATTGCCCTTGATGTGAATGAATAAATTTTAAGGAGTTTCTCCTTGAAAATCTGTTCACCAACTAACTGTTAAAAAACAATACCAAAACAAGAACATTCCTTACTTTTGTAAGGCTATAAAGAAAATATTTAGTTCCTGATTTGATGCGTTTATTTATACCTATTTTGGTAATTGTATTATACACAAACCTCACCTTTTCTCAATATATTGAAGTTCAGGAAAATTTCTCGGCACAGCAACTTGTAGAAGATATTCTAATTAACAGCCCTTGTGCCAATGTTTCCAATTTTTCAGCTAGTGGCTGGGATGAGTTTCCCAGTTATGGTTATTTTTCTGCTGGAAGCAGTGATTTTCCATTTCAAGAGGGCGTTTTACTCACCACTGGAAAAGCACTTTCTGCCATAGGCCCCAATGATTCATTATTGAGTGAAGGCAGCACAAACTGGCAAGGTGACAGCGATCTGGAGCAAGCCATTAATGAACCTAATACTATTAATGCTACGGTACTCGAATTTGACTTTTTACCCATTGCCAATAAAATTATTTTTGAGTATATCTTTTCCTCTGAGCAGTATTTTGACTACAACAATCCCAATCAATGCAATTTTTCTGACGGGTTTGCTTTTTTACTTAAAGAGGCCAATTCCCAAAATCAGTATCAAAACCTTGCGGTGGTTCCCGGAACCAATATCCCTGTTAAGGTCACAACCATAAGAGGAGAGGGCACCATTTGTCAACCCGCAAATCCACAGTTTTTTGATGCTTACAATGGCGTTGAACATCCTACAAATTACAGCGGTCAAACCAAAATACTGAGAGCTGAAGCCCTTGTCAATGCGGGTACACTCTATCATATCAAGCTTGTAGTTGCAGATCAGGAAAATCCCTTTTATGATTCAGCAATCTTTTTGGGTGGTGGCAGTTTTGCTGTAGAAAATGATTTAGGATCAGACCGCCTTTTTGCTACCGGAAATCCGTTGTGTTTTGGTGAAAGCCTCACCCTCAACGCTTCATTTGCAGGTAACAATCAATATCAATGGTTTCGAAATGGCGTGGCACTTCCAGGTCAAACAAACCCTACTTACACAGTTACTCAGGAGGGCTTTTATGAAGTGGAAATTCAACTTGAAAACAACAGTTGTGATATCAAAGGATCTATTACGATTGAATATGATGACCTAATCACTGTACAGAACACCACATTGATACAATGTGAAGAAAACAATAGTGGTATAGCTGTTTTTAATCTCTTTGATGCTACTGAGGCAATTGTAAATGGAAATACGTCCCTGCAGGTAAGTGATTTTTTCAACAGTTTATCAAATGCTCAAAACAATGTAGCTCCTATCCCAAACCCCTCATCATTTACAAATACAGAACCCAATCAAAGGGTCTATGCCCGCGTGTTGAATCCATTGGGTTGTTATGCCGTGGCGCGTGTTACGTTAAACACCACGACTAATTTTTTACCCCCACTTGAAGTAGCCGGTTGCTCCTTTTCAACAACTACAGACTTTGCAACCTTTGATTTGGCAGCTACCCGTCTTGATATTCAAAACATATATGGTTCAAATCTGGATGTGAGTTTTCATCTCACCCTTGAAAATGCTTTACAAGGTGACGAACAATTACCACTCAATTTCTCCAATACCCTTCCTCAAATGCAAACTATTTTTGCAAGGCTCACAAATGCCGGCAGTTGTTTTGGTATCCTTCCAGTTTACTTAACGGTCATTCCATCGCCTCAGTTTTCAGGATCTGCGATGGCAACTTATTGTTTTAATACATTTCCTGAGCCCATCCTCTTGGACTCTGGCGTAGTGGGCGATGAATCTCAATTTAGCTTTCTTTGGAGCACGGGTGCAACTACACCTCAAATTTCAGTAAACGCCCCGGGTGAATATTCGGTTACCGTAAGTTTTGAACAATTGCTCAATGGTGTGCTTTACACCTGTAGTTCAACCCGCACGATATCAGTTATAGGTTCAGAATTACCACAACTAAGTTATGAACTCACCGGAAGTTTTGGAAACCAAACTGCTATTATTACCGCTACCGGTGCCGGAAACTATTTATACTCACTCAACAATGAAAACGGTCCCTATCAGGTAAGTAATGTGTTTGAAAACCTTCCAGGTGGAATTTATACTGTATATGTTTTGGATACAAATGGGTGTGGTATTACAAGTATCAAAGTATTTGTTTTGGGATTTCCTAATTATTTTACACCCAACAATGACGGGGTGAATGATTACTGGACACTTAAGGGTGTTAATCTGCGTAACAGTCTGGTGGAAAGTGTCGTTATTTTTGACCGTTATGGTAAGATTTTGCACTGGCTTGATTTCAATACTTTGGGCTGGGATGGCACGTATCGAGGTCGCGCTTTGCCCTCTTCAGATTATTGGTTCAAGGCGACATTAAATGACGGTAGTTTTTACCGAGGTCATTTTACACTCAAACGATAGGTTTTTTATTATTTTTGAATTGCCTTTCGGCGAAAGCCAAAATACAACATTAAATGAAATTTCAACTGGTTTCAGACTTTAAACCAACAGGCGATCAACCTGCTGCAATCAAAGCCCTTGTTAGCGGAATTGATAGTGGTGAGCGTTACCAAACCTTGCTGGGTGTTACCGGGAGCGGAAAAACATTTACGGTTGCCAATGTAGTACAGGAAGTTCAAAAACCAACGCTGGTACTGGCACACAACAAAACACTGGCTGCACAATTATATTCAGAATTTAAACAGCTTTTTCCGAGCAATGCCGTTGAGTATTTTGTTTCATATTATGATTACTACCAGCCGGAAGCCTATATCCCGTCAAGCGGAACCTATATTGAAAAGGATTTATCAATCAATGAGGAAATTGAAAAACTGCGGCTTAGCACAACCTCTTCTCTCCTTTCGGGGCGGCGGGATGTGCTGGTGGTGGCTTCGGTTTCTTGTTTGTATGGAATTGGGAATCCTGTGGAATTTCAGAAGAATGTGATTTCACTTGAAAAAGACATGGATATTTCCCGCACCAAATTGTTACATCGCCTGGTTCAAAGTTTGTATTCACGCACAGAAGCCGAATTTTTTCACGGTAACTTTAGAATTAAAGGAGATACCGTAGATGTTTTCCCCAGTTATGCAGATGATGCGTTCAGGATTCATTTTTTTGGTGACGAAATTGAAGGAATTGAAGCTTTTGATGTTAAGACTAACCAGGTGGTTGAAATTTATGAGCAGCTTAATATATATCCTGCCAATATGTTTGTGACTTCACCTGATGTATTACAGGGAGCCATTCGGCAAATTCAGGATGATTTGGTCAAACAACTTGATTACTTTAAGGAAATAGGCAAACACCTTGAAGCCAAAAGGCTGGAAGAGCGCACCAATTTTGATTTAGAAATGATTCGTGAATTGGGTTATTGCAGTGGTATTGAGAACTACTCCCGTTATTTGGATGGTCGCTTGCCCGGCACGCGTCCTTTCTGTTTGTTGGACTACTTTCCCAAGGATTATTTAATGCTGGTTGATGAAAGTCATGTTTCTGTCCCTCAGGTAAGTGCCATGTATGGTGGTGACCGCTCACGCAAGGAAAATTTGGTGGAATATGGTTTTAGACTTCCGGCGGCGATGGACAATCGACCGTTGAAGTTTGAGGAATTTGAGGCGTTACAAAATCAGGTGATTTATGTGAGTGCCACTCCGGCAGATTATGAATTGGAAAAAAGTGGCGGTGTGATAGTGGAACAAATCATTCGTCCCACAGGTTTGCTTGACCCGCCGCTTGAAGTACGCCCTAGTTTAAATCAAATTGATGATTTGATTGAAGAAATCCAGTTGTGTGTTGAAAAGGACGAACGTGTTTTAGTCACTACCTTGACCAAACGAATGGCGGAAGAACTTACTAAGTATTTGACACGCATTAATGTGCGCTGCCGTTATATTCACAGTGATGTGGATACCCTGGAGCGTGTGGAAATTATGCAAGATTTGCGTTTGGGCTTATTTGATGTGCTAATAGGTGTTAATTTGTTAAGAGAGGGGCTGGACTTGCCGGAAGTTTCGCTCGTTGCTATACTGGATGCAGATAAAGAAGGCTTTTTGAGAAGTGAGCGTTCCCTCACCCAAACTGTGGGAAGAGCTGCCAGAAACCTCAACGGTAAAGCTATAATGTATGCCGATAAAATCACACGAAGTATGCAGGCCACGATTGACAGTACTAATTATAAAAGGGAAAAGCAGTTGAAATACAATCTTGCAAATAATATCACTCCTACCCAAATAAAGAAAAGCCTTGAAAATGCACTTTCCAAACCCAAGGCAAAAGCCTATTCGATTGAGGAACTACTTGTACACGCTGCTGAAGAGACCGGCACAGCCTATGCTACGCGCCCTGAATTGGAAAAAAAAATACGTGTTACCCGCAAAGAGATGGAAGCTGCTTCTAAAGAGCTGGATTTTATAAAAGCTGCCAAGATGAGAGACCAAATCAAGTTTTTGCAAAAGCAGCTGGAGGGGATTGATTAGAGAGTGGTTTACTATTATCTGGTGCTTGCTACTTTTTTCTCGATCTAAATAAATGCCCCATAAATCTAATAATTAATAAACATCTATTCTATTTGAAAAAAACTAATATTTGAAAAAAAAAGCGAGGATAATTCCCCGCTTTTTATTTGATCTTAAATTGTACAATGCTATTTGACAATCACTCTTTTGACTGTGCTGTAATTTCCGTTAGAAACTTTCACAAGGTAAGTTCCTGTTGCTACGCCTTCAAAATTGAGTTGTGTTTTATAGGCATTTCCTTGTAATTTCATTTCTGAATCAATTATTTTTTGTCCCAAAGCATTAAATACAGAGACTTTCATATCTCCCAAATCTGATTTGGGCTGAAATAAAACTTCATAAATTCTACTTTCTAAAGGATAAACCATAAAGACTGCGTCGTTAAAATCATTTTGAGCAGTGGAAAGAGTACCGTCTAGGATTGTGACTGTATAATCTTCTGTTTCCCCCCAAGTAAAGTCAACACAGGGGTCATTAATAGTCCCCTCTGATGTAATCCATCCCACTCGAGCTCTCAATAAGTGAGTACCCACCAAATTTAAGTCATTTGGAATATTGAAAGAGGTCGTATAATTTGTCCCAGAAGCAGGAAGTGGAAAATCAAAAACCACCAGTTCATCTGGCTCAAATACAAAATTATCGTTATAATCAATCCAGACAGATAGTAATTGATTAGCAAAACCGGACCGTGCAGTCACATTAACACTTGTATTGATATCAAGCTCGGTATTCAAATTGGTAAAATCTCCATAACCATTTGGTGAACACCCACTTGAATTATCTATAGTTCCTATAGCAAACCGGGTGAGTCCATCACCTAAAGTGCAATTGCCTGTAGGTGAGCATTGCTCGTTTGTAATTGTAACTAATAAACTATCGTTTGTTGGAACATCATCATTTGACAATAAAGTGGAGGCTTCAATTTCATAATCTCCTAATGAAGTAAAATCTGCTGTTTGGCTAAAGGAAAAAACCTCTTCTTCAAGAGAATTAATAGTTGCTGTAAAAGTTTCAACCACAGGTGCAGCACCATCAATACTGTAAGAAACATCAAAATTAGACTGAGGGTTTGCCCCAAAGTTTCTCACTCTTATTGTAATCGTTTCAACTCCAAGACCTTCACCAGAGACAGGGCTAATTATTTCAGTAACTCCCACATCATTTGGAAAAATATGAGTCACTACTTTTGTAAAGCTGTCATTTCCCGAAAACTCATCACCAGAGAGATTGGTTCTTGCTTCTATCGTATAACTTTGACCGGGAATTGATAAATCAACAGTTTGAGTAAAAGTATAAGTTTCAGTTTCATTGGCATTAACAGTACCTGTAAAAGTTTCAGTGGCCTCAACTACTCCATCCACAAGAAGTTCAACAGGAATATTTGATTGAGTATCAGTACCAAAATTTCGAATAGAAATTTCAACTGTCTCACTTGCTGTTAGAATTCCATCATTTGGAGCAATAATGGCATTTACACCCACATCATCTGTAAATCCACCTGACAAACTAAAAGATGCGATTCTGGTCCGCCAAAAGTTATTAGCGCTAAAATATTCACCGGTAAACCAAAACGTAAAATTATCAGGATCCATAGTTAAATGAGTATAATCTCCAAAACGATTGGAAGTTGTTTGCACACCAACACCATCAATAATAGTAGTTTCTGCTACAGTCATTAAACCTATTGGATCCCCATCAAATCTTCCGGTATATCTCATTCCAGCAGGTACAGTACCGCTGGCAACTTGAAAACCAAGACCCATATTACCAGCAGCATCCATAGCTAAACTTCCCATAAAACGACTCAATCCATCATTTGGAGCATACGTGCCCTCTTGAAAAATAGTCCAGGGATCTCCCAGTCCATTATTGCGAAGTTCAATCCATCTTATACCACTGGTATCATTACCATCAACATCAACATTGAAAGTTACTGTCATTACATTGTGAGTTCCAAATTCTCGATAATTAACCATATATGAAATCACCCCTCCTATCATATCAATTTTTTGGCTAGTCCCGGGTTGATTTACATCTCCAGTGCCAAAAGGTGCAAAAACCGAATCAAAAGGTAAAGTTGCTATTTCAAGAGGTGCAGAAATAGTCGAATTGGAAGTATTGTTCCAGTCCATAGTTATTTCCCATATTTTGAGGTGGTCAAAAGTGATGGCACCACTCCAGCCATCATCTTGAAAATAGACAATTTGTCCGGGTAATCCGGGTGTGAAATTGGTTCCCAGTAAATGAGCAGGATTTGGACTTCTTACAGTATTTGGATTATTTACAATTCCAGGTAGATTAAACCCAACTATTTGAGGGCTTGCACCACCTGCCAAAATAACATCTCTTTCCAAAACATAAGTAGTATTACCAACAAACTTGTTTGCTGTCATATAATAGCCATCTGGCCAAATAGAATATTTGGGATAATCTGGAAAAGCATTTAATGGAAACTCATATAAAAAGTAAGATCCAGTGGGATCGGGTGTTTCAGAAACAGCAATTAATAAAGCGTTATTTGAGGTTCTGAATTGACTCACAAAAAATCGGTCTGCAAGTTGGTCATACAATACTATAGGATCACCAGAATTTACACCATTTTGAAAAAAATCACCCAAAGAAATGGGACCAAATAGCAAGGTGCCTGATTTGTCAAATATTTTAACACCAAGATTAAAAGCGTGAACATAGTGATTGGGTCCTACTGCTCCAGTTGGGTCGGGTGGCAAAGCACCACCTTCTGTTACCGTCGCACCGTCAAAATTTTCTTCAAGTGCATAGGAGTTTATTCCACCAAGTTCTCTTTGTGCTTGTGTCTCACCATGAAGAGGTAAGCCTGTGGGGTCAAGTTTTCTTTGACCACGGAGCCTGTTTCTAATGATACGAGCTTCTGTATTATCTCTCACTGGAGGAATCCCGGCAGTGGGCATTTCACTAACGGGTGGTGTTTTTCCAAGAAAAACCCCTTGAGCAATAGATTCCGGTCCTTCTTGAGCTAGAACACCCAAGGTAAAGACCAAAAAAAATAAGCAAAGTAATTGTACTTTTTGTTTCATGATTTTTTTTATTATTTATTTATGGGGCAAGTTACTATATTCATTCCAATAATATAAAATTCAAACTTATTTTAACTAAATGAAACTTAGATTTTCAATAAAACAGAATAGTAATTATCCACTCTAAAAAAACAAACTTTCTAAACAAAATTACCACATCAATTTTAGAATAAAATCAGTAATTTTGTACTTTGTTTTTTATTATCAAACAAGCACCTTTTATGATCCTCTTTTTTTCCAAACAGAAAACAGTTTACGCAGTATCTACCCATCAAAAACTTGAAGACCAAAATATCCAAAAACTCAACTGGCTCTTTGGCAACGCTACGCTCCTGCCAGTTGAAACTGCCACTGCTGAGATTTCATTTTGCTTTACAGGGCCGCGCGCTGCCATGGTAACCCCCTGGAGTACAAATGCCGTGGAAATTACAGAAAATATGGGCATTCAAGGCATCATTCGCATTGAAGAGTTTCAAATTACAAATGAAAAAGAAGCCGACTTTGACCTGATGTTGCTACAAAAATATAAGGAGCTCAATCAGAATCTTTTTACAATCAATATTCAACCGGAAGCAATTAAAGAAATTACTGATATCGCTGCTTACAACAAACAAGAAGGACTGGCACTTAACGATGAGGAAGTGCTTTATCTGGAAGAACTTTCAAAACGTCTTGGGCGCCCACTTACAGATTCTGAAGTTTTTGGCTTTTCGCAAGTCAATTCAGAACACTGTCGCCATAAAATTTTCAATGGCACTTTTGTAATCGATGGAAAAGAAAAACCGTCTTCGCTCTTTAAACTAATCAAAAAAACTTCGGCTGAAAACCCTAACACAATTGTTTCAGCATACAAAGACAATGTGGCTTTTATCGAAGGTCCCACCGTGGAGCAATTTGCCCCCAAAAGTGCCGACAAGCCTGACTTTTATCAAAAGAAACCCTTTGAAAGTGTGATTTCGCTTAAAGCGGAAACCCACAATTTCCCCACCACAGTTGAACCCTTCAACGGTGCAGCAACCGGAAGTGGCGGCGAAATAAGAGACCGCCTCGCAGGAGGAAAAGGCTCCTTACCACTCGCAGGAACGGCTGTGTATATGACTTCTTATCCAAGACTGGAAGGAAACAGGAAGTGGGAACAAAAAATTGAAGCGCGAAAGTGGCTGTACCAAACACCGCTAGATATTTTAATCAAAGCCTCCAACGGTGCCTCTGATTTTGGAAATAAATTTGGACAACCACTGATTACAGGTTCTGTTCTTACTTTTGAACATAAAGAAACCGAACGAATGTTGGGCTATGACAAAGTGATTATGCTTGCCGGTGGAATTGGTTATGGTAAAAAAGACCAAAGCATCAAAGACAAACCCAAAGTAGGCGACGATATAGTGATTCTTGGTGGTGACAACTACCGCATCGGGATGGGTGGTGCTGCAGTATCTTCGGCTGATACCGGGGCATTTTCAAGTGGTATTGAACTCAATGCCATCCAGCGTTCCAACCCCGAAATGCAAAAACGTGCCGCCAATGCCATTCGCGGTCTAGTAGAAAGCGACATCAACCCTATTGTCTCCATTCACGACCATGGCGCGGGTGGACATCTCAACTGCCTGAGCGAACTAGTGGAAGAAACAGGCGGCGAAATCGCTTTAGAAAAACTGCCGGTGGGTGACCCTACCCTTTCGGCAAAAGAAATTATCGGTAACGAATCCCAGGAACGTATGGGTCTTGTAATAGGTAAAAAAGACACCGCCACTTTGCGCCGCATCGCCGAGCGTGAGCTTTCGCCTATGTTTGAAGTGGGAACCGTCACCGGCGACCACCGCTTTGTGTTTAAAGCCCAAAACGGTAAAAACCCCATGGATCTTGCACTGGCAGATATGTTTGGGAGTTCGCCAAAAACAGTGATGACTGATAAGACCATTGAACGAAACTACCCTGAACTCACCTATTCATCAAATAAAATAAAAGAATATATCACGCAAGTTCTCCAGCTGGAAGCAGTGGCTTGTAAAGACTGGCTCACTAACAAGGTGGATCGTT
>DAINOA010000013.1:0-32080 GCA_036735625.1 Planktosalinus sp.
TGTTGGTTATTTGGAGTTGAAAGATAATACATTGTATATTAATTATGAAATATGTTTTAAAAAGATTGATTTTACCGAAATTCTATTTACAAATCCTTCCGGGAAACGATAAAAGGGAATTAAAAAAAAAATGAGACATGAAGTTCAATTCAACTTATAATTTTATATTTTTAGAAAATAAAAACACCAACCTTTAAATAAATAACGATGACACCACCACCCAAAAACCCATTTACCTGGGTCGAAATTTATGTAGAAGATATGAGAAGAGCTCAGAAATTTTATGAGACTGTACTTGCAATTCGATTAGAAAAACTACCCATGCCCGAAGGTATGGGCGAGATGGAAATGTTGAGTTTTCCCTGGAATGAAGAAGGGAAAAACATCAGTGGGGCACTCGTGAAAATGGAAAACATGAGTCCGGGAGCCGGGGGGACGATGGTCTATTTTACGTGTGATGACTGTACATTGGAAGAAAGCCGTATTGAAAAAGCAGGCGGAAAGGTTTTACAATCCAAAATGTCGATAGGAGACTATGGTTTTTGTACCATTTTTATGGACACTGAAGGCAATACTGTGGGCTTGCATTCTATGAATTAAACCATCAATCCATAATCAGGAAAATTGAATCTCATAACGAACCCAAAAGTCAACGAAGTCTTTGCAAATTACCCTGAAAACGTTCGTGGTAAAATGCAGTTTTTAAGAGATCTCATCATTGAAACCGCTGAAGAAACAGAAGGCATAAAAGACCTGGAAGAAACCCTGAAATGGGGCGAACCCAGTTTTGTAACCAAAAACGGCAGTACGTTAAGAATGGACTGGAAAGAAAAAAAGCCCAATCAATATGCCCTGTATTTTCAATGTTCCAGTCGACTTGTAGATACATTTCGATTGATTTTTGGCCATACATTTCAATATGAAGGCAACAGGGCCATTGTATTTCAGTTAAACCAAAAACTCCCGGAATTTGAACTAAAGAAGTGTATAGCAACGACCTTGAGGTATCATAAGGTGAAGCATTTAGAGGTTTTGGGGATTTGAAATTATGAATTGATATTCAAATTTTAATTATGAATTTTGTTTGTTTGAAAAATTCCAAAGGATTGATTCATATTGAGAAGTATTCATAGGTTTTCAAACTTGTAAGATACTTTTTCTAAAATTATACTAAAATAGCAAAGCTATATACTTATTTACAATAAACATTATTGACTTATAATTTATATTATGTAAAATAGAAAATAACAACACTCCTTCTTATTTTACTCTTGCTTACTATTTAATCATTTCTAATTACAACAAGTGAAGCCCTCACACCAGTCAATATGTTCCATACATTTTCTGTGAGTAAATTACTGTTTTCATCATACACCCTGAAGTGAGCTGTGTTGGGACCGGAAGTTCCCTGATTAAGGGCTTCAAATTCAATGACATTTCTGCCTTCTTTCAAATCGACTATAAAACTTTGAAAATCTTCTCTTAGATTGATATTATGAATAATAACCTGGTCGTTGACAATGATTTTTACTCGGTCACCATCCACATACTGATGGTCACGACAAAGTATTTCAACGGTTTTACTTTTGGTGCCAAAGGTTCCTAAAAGCTGCCCTTTAGCATATTCATTTTTAATTTCTTCATCTTTTGTCAACCAGCTGGGTTTAAAATCAAACTTACGGGTCATTAATCCGTTATCTGTAGTCATATTCAGTTCTTTTTCTTCATCCACTTCCAGTGGTTTGGGCTTGTTAGTAGCGTTTAAAAAGCTCTGCGTATTTGAAAGTCCTTTGGGTTGGTTGTTTATAAGGGGTTTGTCAAAATTAGTCTGACTTTCCTGAGATTGTATGGGTGTAAATCCCTTTGGGTTTTCAATTTGAGAAAAAACAGTTAAGGTTGTAAATACTAAAACAATTAGAGTGAATTTAATTTTCATTGAATTATTTTTCAGAATAAACATCAATTTCTATACCGAACTTTTAATCTTATTTGTTTGATTTTCGTTTCAATAAGTAATGGTCTAATGAATATTTACCACTTCCAGTGAGCAATAATACCACATAAACAATCATAAAAAACAAAGCTAGTTCCTTTTGCTGAAGCGGGTCTGCTGCGTGCACGATGAAAAAAGCAACAACCATAGTAATGATGAGTGGTATGGATGCAAGTCGGGTACCTAATCCAATAATGATTAAAACAGAGCAAATCACTTCAGAAAAAACCGCGAGGGTTAAACTCGCTTCCACTCCTATTCCGATAGGATCTCCAAATTGGATGGGATCACTTCCAAATAAATGAATCAATTTTGGAATTCCATGGGTTAACATCAGTCCGCCTACTCCAAGTCTTAACAAGAGAATAGCAATATCTGTTTTCCTTAAATCTAAAATAGTAGAATAGGTTTTTGAGCTCATAATCTTATTTTTTTATAAAAGTATCTAAAATTACAGCAATAGCCATACATTTTAACATTCTCGATAATCAAGAGTATTATTTATTTTTAAAAAATATGTTAATTCTTTCATTGTAAGATTGTTAAATCAAAATATTTTACGATATTTAAAAAGTAAAGTATGAGCAATTTAAAAGTCCTCACATGGAAAATTTACCCGGAAAAACAAATCTCAAACGATTGGAAAAAAAATACAAGCATTTAATAGAACGCGCTTACAATTTACGTCAATCTGATGACAGTCTAAGCGATGTGTTTTATTATGAAGCAGAAAAGGTTTTGACCCAGTTGCGGATATTGAAATCTAACTTGATCGCCAATTAAAACGGATAGCCAATCGCAAAGTTCAAAAGAGGGTTTTTATAATCAAAATCCCAGCGTTCTCCTTTTGGTAAAGAGGGTGTTCTGATGGGTGCCGCCAAATCGAAACGTATTACGAAGCCCTGAATATCAATTCGCATCCCCACACCGGTTCCTATTCCAAACTCGTCTTTAAAACTTGAGCTGAACTTCCCTCCCGGTAATGCTTCATTTTCTTTCGTATTCCAAACGTTACCGGCATCTGCAAAAAGGGCGCCTTTTAAAAAGGACACAATGGGAAACCGGTATTCAAGATTGGCTTCCAGTCTAATGTTACCCGATTGGTCAAAAAAGGAATTGCTTCCGGCTTCTGGTGCATACGTACCGGGACCGAGGCTTCTTATTCTAAAAGCTCTAACACTATAAGGACCCCCTGAAAAATATTGTTTTGGAAAAGGCATAATTTCTGAATTTCCATAAGGAATCCCAATGCCGCCAAAAACTCGTGCAGCCAATTTTTGGTCTCTGCCTGTCTTGAGGTGATATCTCAAATCAATATCGGTCTTTGCATATTGTGCATATTCCAAACCTAAAATGGTTTGTGGCTTTGAGCCTCCTCCACTAATTAATGAAAGACCGTTACCGGCTATGTCTAAAGTAGAAGTCAGAAAAAATTGATGTCTTTTTCCGGCATCAGCCAGTCCATTGTAGGTAAACGCATAGGTAATTCCTGCAATAAACTGCTGTTCAAAACTGCTTCTCAAAAATGGGTTTTCTTCCAGTATTTGTTCAAATTCAGGTGAGGTTTTTGCTAAATTTACATAGTTAATCGAAATGGGATTGAACTCGTGAGTCACATATCGATTGGTATTCCAGACATAGCCAAAATTTGTTGAAACCGATGCCAAACTAAACAGCTTGCTCCTGCTTAAATAATCTATTTCCAAACTCATTCTCGTTTTGGGAATGGCATATTTAAACCAGTTGTCACTCAACTTAAATGGAAAATCTACTTCTAGACTTTTTGAGTAAACCAAGGTGTCTCCTTTTTCATCTTCAAGATATAAACCATCAAGAAATACATTTCCTGAAAAGGTGATAAACAGTCGGTCGATTTCAACTTTTGTTTTGGTTTTACCGGAAACATAGGAGGTTACTTTGTCAACAATAATGCCCTGACCCCAAGGACTTCTGATAAATAATATAACTAGAATGAAAAATATTAAAAGAGCGAGAAAAACTCTCGCCAGTCTTCTTAACCATCGATGGGTTGTTTTTTTTTGTACTGTTTTTTCTTTTTTCAAATCTAGTTTTGAGCGCTCGTTCAAAATTATTGCAATTAACTAAGATATGAAATTTTCATCTCGCCAATTTTGAACTAAATTTTAATTCATTTTGTTAAAGTATCATAAAATCAATAGGAGGATTTAAAGAAATATCATTTAGTCTAAATTTAATAATGCCATTTATATGTTTACACAAAAGGTAATTGTTGATTTTTAAGTCAGTTATAAATTCTTTAAAATAGTGTTAATTGTACCTTAATGCTTTGCTAATTTAATACGATTGAAAAATGGAAGCCGTTTGCTTTTATATTTCATTCCCCGGAATGTGAATTAACAAACCAAAATTTAATTTAATCAAAAACAAACCAAAAATGAAAAAGACACTTATTTTAACCATCGTTGTCGCAGGAGTTTTAACTTCATGTGTCTCCAAAAAAAAGTATGTCGAACTTGAGGAACAACTTTCAAACACACAAACCACCCTTCAAAAGACTGCTGTTGAAAAAGAAGAGTTGGAAAGACGCTTTGCAATTATTGAACAACGCGTTGCCGACTACAATGACAGAATCAATTCATTAAAGGAAACTTCAGAGCAGAAGTATGAAATGAATGATATTGCAATGATGAACAAAAAAACAAAGGAAAACATGCGTAAAACTTTGTCCAATGTGGATCCGGAAGTTTTAAGAGATGCTAAATCCCTTGAGGACTCTATTAACATAGCTGTATCTTATAATTTAATGAAATCTATCTCTGAAGATGATGGGAATGACGATGTACAGATAGATATAGATAAAACAGTTGTGATGATTTCTATTTCTGATAAACTTTTATTTAATACTGCCAGTTACAGAGTAAATCCAAAAGCAAATGACTTATTAAGAAAGCTTGCAGATGTAATCAATTCTGAACCAAGCCTGGAAGTAATGGTAGAAGGTCATACAGACCCAAGAAGCATTAGTACCGCTGTACTTGAGGACAACTGGGATTTAAGTGTAAAACGTGCCACATCCATTGTTAGAAAGCTTGAAAACGATTTTAATGTAGCACCTCAAAAGTTAATTGCTGCGGGAAGAGGAAGCTCCATTCCCTTAGTTGAAAACGATAGCAAGGAAAATATGGCTAAAAACAGAAGAACCCGAATTGTTTTGATACCCGATTTAGACAAATTTTTTGCAATGCTTGATTCTGAATCTTCGGTAACAGGTAATTAAAAAAAGTTTTTTTCTTTCTTATTTAAGAGACTGTCTATTAAGGCAGTCTTTTTTTTTGTTATGAATTACCTTTTTCCTTCTCTTTATCAATTTTGACCTGTCTTCGCCACAAAAAATAAAGCGCAATCATTATAATAGGTAGGATGATAAATACTATAATATCAAACCAGCTGTTTAGATTTATTGGAGAATTGTTTTGAGGGCTGGGAACATGAGTGGGTTGCTGTGCAGTTACCAGAAATCCGGTAAGTATAAAAATAAGACTTATAATCTTTTTCATTATGATAATTTTTAAGGCTATAATATACATTTTTTTTGAGTCAAAGTAAAACACTCAACTTGTTTTAGCAGAAATTTAGTACTCAGGCATTTCAACATAAGTAGTGTCATTAGGAACTTTTGGAAAGGATTTATTTCGCCAGTTTTCTTTTGCTATTTCAAGTTTTTCTTTGCTTGAGGATACAAAATTCCAGTAAATAAAGCGCTCTTCTCCAAATGGCTTACCGCCAAATAGTAACAAATGAGAATTTGGACTGACTTTTACATTGCAGACATCTTCCACTTTTGACACCAGCATATTTCCCTTTTCGATGGGTTCTCCACAAGCTTCGATGGCTCCTTCAACGATACAAATTCCAATTTCGCCTTTGAGCTTGTCTTTGGTTCTGAGTTGAAACGCCTCATCTGTTTTAATTTCAATCATAAACAGTTCAGATTTAACAGGAACGGGAGATTTTCTGCCATAACCTTCGCCGGCTATGAGTTTAAAATGAGTCCTTCCCTCCTGCCACTTTGGTAACTCTTTTTCATCGATGTGGTGGAATTCGGGTTCACAATCTTCTAAATCTTTTGGTAATGCCACCCAAATTTGGTAGCCGTGTGCTATAAAGGAATTACCGTTTCTGAGCTTTAGGGGAGTTCTTTCAGTATGAGTAACTCCTTTACCGGCTACCATCCAGTTCACAGAGCCGGGTGTTATCTTTTGATTAGAACCCAAACTGTCTTTATGAACAATTTCGCCTTCGAGCATAAAAGTGAGCGTAGAAAGACCCGTGTGGGGATGCTGATCGACATCCATATAAGAAGTTGGGCCTAGTTGTGTGGGTCCCATGTGATCAATAAAAATAAAAGGACCCACCATTCTTTTTTTTCGAAAAGGCAATAAACGACCCACTAAAAAGTCACCAATATCCCTGCTGCGTTCCTCAATAATTAATCCAATGTTTGACATAAAATTTGTTTTAAAACAAAGTTATGCAAACTCAAAGAATTTAATATTGTTCCAGAAGATATTTAATTAAATCTGTTGTAGTTACGATTCCCACTAAATGACCTTCATTTTCAACCGGTAATGCGTGAAACTCCTTTGAAGCTAAAATTTCTGCCGCTTCTCTTATTGTGGATTGTTCATTTACTGTAACGATATTTTTTGTCATAACCTGACTAATATCAAACATATCATAAACTACAGAGTCAATTTCTTCATCGTCAAAAACAGCATCTGCAAAAGAGATGCGCAACAAATCTGAATAACTTAGCATTCCTATAATTTTAGTTCCACTCACAACAGGAATGTGTCTTATATTATGTTTTTTGAACAATGCCTCAGCTTTAGTCAATTCATCTTTAAGGTTTAATTTCACAACATTTGTGGTCATGATTTTTGAAACAGGAACATTCTTTTTCATCTTATTGGTATTTTTAACTTTATAAATTTAAAAAGATTAAGGCTCAAGAAGAATGATATTAATCATAGATTGGATGTTTATGCAATTTTCATTATGATGTTTTATCTACCTAACTAAGCTTCTTTTTTCTATATTTGAAAAAACTCAAAACTTAACATTTCATGAAAAAAATTACTATTCTAGTTTGTTTGCTTTTTACAGGCAGTTTCCTGCTTGCCCAGGATAAGGAAACCATTATCAACAATATAATACAGGAAATCGAGCAGAATTCACAAGTTGAAATACTCGCATATGAATTGATTGACGAAATTGGTCCCAGACTCGTGGGCACACCACAAATGCAACAAGCCCATGACTGGGCTGTCGCTAAATTTAATTCGTGGGGTATTCCAGCTGAAAATCAGCAATATGGAACCTGGCGTGGCTGGGAACGTGGTGTCACACATATTAATATGGTGCACCCCAGAGTGAAATCACTTTCAGGAATGCAACTTGCCTGGAGTGCCCCTACTCCCAAAAAAGGAATTACTGCAGAAGTGGTCACTCTTCCTGAAATCATTATGGACTCCGTGAGTTTTGATCGCTGGTTGTCCAATGTGAAAGGAAAATTTGTTTTGGTTTCTATGCCTCAAATGACTGGAAGGCCAGATTATAACTGGGAAGAGTTTGCAACAGAAGCATCTTTTGAAAAAATGAAAGAAGCTCGTACTCAACAAATCGAAAATTGGAATGCCAACATGAGAAATTCAGGGTATAGCTCACGCACTTTAGATGCTGCTCTAGAAAAAGCCGGTGCTGCCGGAATTATCCAATCGCAGTGGTCAAGAGGTTTTGGTGCCAATAAAATTTTTGGAGCACGCTCAAAATCTATCCCCACTATAGATATTTTACTTGAAGACTATGGTACTTTATACCGCCTCGCAGAAAACGGAGCAAAACCTCAAATAAGACTCTATGCAGAGTCAAAAGAACTGGGTGAAGTTCCCACTTTCAATACGATTGCACGCATTGAAGGTACAGAAAAGCCGGAAGAATATATTATACTTTCTGCACACTTTGATACCTGGGATGGAGGAACGGGAGCTACTGACAATGGAACCGGAAATGTCACAATGATGGAAATAGCTCGCATATTAAAAAAACATTACCCAAATCCAAAACGAACCATAATCGTGGGACTCTGGGGAGGTGAGGAACAAGGTCTAAATGGTTCCAGGGCTTTTGTTAAAGACAATCCAGCTATTGTTGAAAATCTACATGTACTTTTTAATCAAGATAATGGTACAGGTCGTGTGGTAAGTATCAATGGACAAGGTTTTTTACACGCTTATGATTTTTTAGGAAGATGGTTACACGATGTACCACAGCAATTCAAAGCAGAAATTGAAACCACATTTCCGGGAACTCCTTCTGGAGGTGGATCAGACCATTCATCATTTGTTGCAGAAGGAGCACCGGCATTTATGATGAGCTCTTTAAACTGGTCTTACTGGAACTATACCTGGCACACAAATTTGGATACCTATGACAAAATTGTATTTGATGATGTGAAAAACAATGTGGCTCTTATTGCAATACTTACTTTTTTAGCAAGTGAAGAACCAGAAAAAACATCTCGGGAAAGAGCCGTTTTGCCGATAAGTACTCGCACCGGTGAACAAATGACTTGGCCTACTCCACGTGATGGAAATCGTCGAGGTGGTTTAGACTAACAATTATTTAAATTTTAATAGCCCTCTGAATTAAGAGGGCTTTTTTAGTTAAAAGAATCTAAAATAGCAATAGCCTATTCAGAAGAACGTTTTCATACTATAAATCAATAACTATTGGCTTTTTCAAAACGAAAACTATTTAAGAAAAGTGCCTATTTTTTGACTGGTACTCTAGGTCTTTTAATGCTCTTTTATTTAAGTGTACTATTTGGTTTATGGGGGCCGGTTCCTACAAAAAAACAACTTTCAGAAATTCAACAAAGTGAAGCTTCTGAAGTGCTGGCAGCCGGTGGTGAATTGCTTGGGAAGTACTTTCGGTTTGACAGACAATCAATTCTTTATAAAGAGTTTCCGGAGCACTTACTTCAGGCTCTTGTTGCCACTGAAGATTCCCGTTTTTATGAGCACAACGGCATCGATGGACAAAGTCTATTCAGGGTGTTTTTTAAAACTATTTTATTACAGGATGCTTCAGCCGGTGGTGGTAGTACCATCACTCAGCAACTTGCCAAAAACCTTTACGGAAGACACGATGTGAACAAAATTGGAATTGTCGTCACAAAACTTAGGGAGTCTATTATTGCCCGAAGAATGGAAAAAATGTATTCCAAAGAAGAAATCCTTACACTTTACTTAAATACAGTCCCCTTTAGTGATAACACATACGGAATTGAAAGTGCTTCCAAAAAGTTTTTCAACAAATCTACTTCAGAACTCAGCATTGCTGAAGCAGCAACACTGGTGGGAACACTTAAAGCATCCAATTATTTCAACCCGCGATTATACCCTGAACGCAGTCGGGGTCGCAGAGATGTTGTTATCTCTCAAATGGAACGATACAAATATCTGCAGCCTCAATTGGCAGATGATGCCAAACGAGAACCTTTGAAATTAGACTATCAATACTTTAATCACAATCAAGGGTTGGCAACTTATTTTAGAGAACAAGTGCGCAGAGATGTAACACACATTTTGGATACTTTAAGAGATGAAAACGGAAAACCTTACAATCTATACAATGACGGTTTAAAAATTTACACCACTATTGATTATACAATGCAGCGATATGCTGAGGATGCCATGTTACTACATATGAGTAAACTTCAACAAGCGTTTGAGGATTCCTGGGGAAAACAAGCTCCTTGGCTAACAAATACTAAATTAATTGAAGCCGAAGCGAAAAAACTGCCCATTTATAAAAAAATGCTACACGAAGGCTTTAAAGTAGATGAAATTTTTGATTCTTTAAAAATTCCGCTGGAGCGTCAACTTTTTAGTTATGATTCCGTTGTAAAAGTTAAGGCGAGTGTGATGGATAGCATACAACAAACGATGAAGTTTTTGAATGTAGGAAGTGTAACACTTGAGCCACAGACAGGTGCTGTTAAAACTTGGATTGGCGGGGTTGATTTCAGTGCGTTTCAATTTGATCATGTTTCTCAAAGTAAGCGACAGGTGGGTTCTACTTTTAAACCCATAGTTTATACAGCAGCTCTTGAAAACGGTATGGAAGCTTGTACTTATTTTTCTTTGGAAGAAGTTACGTATGCCGGTGATTACAGACCCACAAACTCATCCAATCCAGAAGATGAAGACCCCTATTTAAACTATTCATTAAAATATGCCTTGAGTAAATCGGTCAATACCATTGCTGTGAAAGTCCAAATGGAAACCGGAATCGAAAATGTGATTGTGCAAGCAGAAAAAATGAGAATTACTTCTACCCTTCCTAAAGTGCCATCTCTTGCTTTGGGTACCGCTGAAATGAGTGTCCTTGAATTGGCAAAAGCATATACTGCCTTTAGTAATGATGGATATATAAGTTCTCCTTATTACATCACTCACATTGAAACAATAGACGGTAAAATAGTAGCTGATTTTACACCTCAAATTTCTGAAGAAAAAGCTTTTACTGATGACACAAGGCATTTGATGGTAGATATGATGAAGGAAACTGTAAACTCCGGTACAGCATCCAGATTGAAAACTACATACAGGCTGCCCAATGAAATAGCTGGTAAAACAGGAACAACCCAAAACAATCGTGATGCATGGTTTGTGGCAGTTACGCCCAGATTAACTTCGGTTACTTGGGTGGGAAATGATTTGAATATTCCTTTTAGAAGTACTGCGCTGGGTCAGGGAGCTAATGCAGCACTTCCCTTGTTTGCTCAGTTTTACAGTAGTTTAAACGCAAATTCAGATTACAATTCCATTACAAATGCCCGTTTTGAAAAAATACCTGAACATCTTTTAGAGCAAACCCAGTGCGAACCTTCCAAAAGGGATGGTTTCTTAAAAAGACTGTTTACCAATCCTGAAAAACCAATAGAACATCAACAAGAAAGAAAGAAAAGAGGTCTGTTTTCTATTTTTAAGAATAAAGATAAAAACTAATTCTACATTTTTTTGCGAAGCAATCCTCTTAGATTTCTCTTGTAATCATCTGTGAGCCAGTCAATGTAATTGTTGGTAGTTTTGCTGAGGCAGTAAGCATATTTTTGTACTCTAAAAGAAATGGCATCCTCCAAAAGTAAAGCGAGTTTCATGGCTTCAAAAGCGTCTTCACTGTTTTCCAGACACATTTGTGCGTGCTGCTCAATGGCTTGATCGATGGCGAGTTTTGGTTTAACCCCTTTTCGTTTCGCTTCAGCAAAAGCTTCTTCTATATCAAAATCAACTTCTTTTGAGTTTTTAAACTTTTCTCTTATTTCCTTTGGCATTTCATATGAAAAATTGCGCTCAATGGTTTCGTCAGGAATGAGGTTTTCCAGAAAGTAATCAGGATTTTTAAACACTAAATTCCAATCCACTTTATCTTCCCAAAGGCCAAAGCGAGCCAGGTTGTTTCCCATATCGACAACGGTAAATTCTTTTTTTGAGTCTGTAATCCTTGAACCGCGACCAATCATCTGATGGTAAAGCGTTAATGAACGAGTGGCTCTATTGAGAATAATAGCTTCTATATCGGGCACATCAAAACCGGTTGTTAAAATTCCAACAGAGGTGATGATTGCATTGTGAGTTTCTCTAAACCAGTCAATAATTTCTTTTCGTTCAGCATCATTGTGTTTATTATCCAAATGACGAATGTTGTCATAGCCCGATCTTTTGAATGATTCATAAACATATTTTGAAGTGTTGATACCGTTATTAAAAATGAGTGTTTTTTTATCTTTTGCTCGTTCTTCGTATGCATAAATCAATTTTTCCTGCATCGCATAATCTATATATACTACTTCTGAAGATTTTACTGTATAATCGCCATTGATTCCAATTCTCAATGCACCTAGTCCCACATTGTAACTATATGTGGTAGCTTTGGCGAGAAAACCTTTATCAATCAATTCAGCGATGGAATGGCCCACAATGAGTTCATTATAAGTATCCTTCATAGGTAATTTAATATTTGAACTTAGAGGGGTTGCGGTCACACCTAGAATATCACATTTTTTAAAGTATTTGAATAATTTTCTAAAGGAATTGTAATGGGCTTCATCAACAATGACAAGCCCAATATTTTTCATATTTAACTCATTTTCTTTCAACCTGTTATTGAGAGTTTCAACCATTGCAACATAACAAGTGTATTCCTCCTGATTTGGTATTTCTTTTACTGCACTATTTATGACCTTGTTTTTGACACCAATTTCTGTTAGCGTGTTTGCAGTTTGTTTGCTAAGTTCTATGCGATGAGTTAATATGAGTACTTTATTGTTTGTTTCCTGAATATATCTTTTTGCTATTTCAGAAAAAATGACAGTTTTCCCGCCTCCCGTGGGAAGTTGATAAAGTATATTATAGCTTTCAGGAAATCTATTAAATTGGTCAAAAATGGCTTCTATGGCATCTTTTTGATAGGTATAGAGTTCTCTTTCTTTAATTTTATCGTGTTCGGCTACTTCAATCATCGTTGTTTCTAGTGCATTTTTACAAAAATAACACCTTTATTAAGTTATTCCATAAAATAAAGCTAAAAGTGTGTTAATCTGAATTCTTTATTCTTTGAATAAAAAAACTAAGACTTTCAAATTTAAGTTAAGAATAACATTTTGTTAGTTTTAAATTTCAAGTAGTTGTGTTACATTTGTGCTTTATTACTGCATGCCCTATGTCTAAAGAAACACCGAAAAAAAAATCGCGTTTGCAATTATTGCATCAATATTACAGCTATACCGGCTTCTATGGCTTTTTAGGCAGTAGTTTGTTGAAGGCGATTCCATTAATACTGTTATTTGTTGGTGGTTTGTTTGCTATACATTTTTATGTGATTGATGTAAATGTTTTGCTCAATAAAGTCACAGAAACTTTTCCCGCTTTTGGTGTTTTTACAGTTTTCTTTGTTTCTGAATCTCTTCTAGGTCTTATTCCACCAGAACTTTTTATCGCATGGTCGAGTAAATCTGTTACACCGGTTTTTCATTTATCATTATTGGCTTTGCTTTCTTATGCAGGAGGTGTTGTTTCTTATTATATTGGAAAAGCTATTACCAAAATTCCATCTGTTCACGAGTATTTGGAAATTAAAATGGCTAAGCACATTCGCAATACCAGAAAATGGGGCGGCTTTTTAATTGTGGTGGGAGCATTGCTTCCTATCCCCTATTCTTTGACAACAATGACCGCTGGGATTATTAAATATCCACTCAATAGTTTATTGCTTTTTGGTTTACTTCGTTTTCTTAGATTCTATATTTATGCCTTGGCAATTTTTAATATAGTCAATTAATTCTTTCTTATTACCTTCTAGTTTTCTAATTAACAGTTGATTATAGTTAATTATTTGTTAAATACTACTTTGTAATGCAAAGTACTGTAACAAAATAATTAAAGTGTCGTCTATTAAGTAAATCAATTAAAATTTTAAATCATGACAACTATAAAAAGATTATTTGGCACTACAAGTGAAAACAGAGAAGCTCAAATAATGAGCAAACGAGACATTTTGAATATTAGTCAAAAAAGAGATGTTTGGAACAGCCGAAGACGATATGGATATTAAGCTGTAAACAAATAAAAAAAAATCAATCATCATAAAAATTGAAACCAATGAGACCCATTAAAAGAATTTTAGAGACAGTTAGTGAAACCAGAGACAATTTACTAATGAACAAACGCATCATTTTAAACTTCAACAATAAAAGAGATGTATGGAACAGTAAAAGGCGTTTCAGCTATTAAGCACCTTACAAGCCTTTTAAAATGATTAAATAATCACAGAGAAGATTTTGAATTAGCCTTCAAAAAAATCTTAAAACCGGTGTTGTTTTCAACACCGGTTTTTATTATAATTATTGCATAGATTATGAAGGCGGAAGCAAAGGTCTCACTTCTATTTTACTGGGAAGTGTGCGTGGATGCATTCTCAATAAATCTACAATCATAGATCCGATATCCTCTTTCTGAATTTTCCAATCATCATTCCCGTCTGGAATATGATTATTAAAATGAGTTGCTACCGAGCCCGGCATAATAGTGGTTACTTTAATTTTATATTTACGCAAATCAAGCATTATTGCTTGAGAAAATCCCGTAAGTCCAAATTTGCTTGCATTGTAAGCAGCTCCGTTTGGAAAAAAATTTGTACCAGCCAGGCTGGAAATAGTAATGATATATCCCTCAGATTTTTTTAGTTCTTCAACAGCGGCTTTTACACTATAAAACACACCCGTTAAGTTTGTGTCAATGGTTTCCTGCCATTGTTCTGCCGTTAATTGGTCTATGGGAGCAAAATGCCCCAAACCTGCGTTGGCAACCACTATATCAAGTTTTCCAAAATGATCTACAACCTCTTGGACTGCTTTTTCTTGACTTTTATATTTTCGTACATCTGCTTTGAGTCCGATGGCTTTTGCTTTGTTTTTACAGAGCTCGTTAAGTTTTTTTGCAGCCTCAATTGCTGCGGCTTTTGTTCGGCAGGTTATAGCAACATTAATTCCTTGCCATAGAAGTGCTTCGGCTATTCCAAACCCAATACCCTTGCTCCCTCCTGTGACTAAAGCTACTTTGTCTTCAATAAATTGCATATATTTAAGTTTTTTGTTTAGAGATTCTTCTAAATTAAAAAAAAAGAATTGCTTTGCAAGGTTAAATCTGCTTAAGCTTATGATACATAATAGACAAAAATTTATCAATATGTTAAAATATAGTATGATTATTTGTATGTATCTATTCATTTCAAATTCATTTTCACAAAACTTATCAAAACTTGTTGATATGGAACAATATTCAAATGAGTTTGTTTTTGACATCCGTTATGCTACTTCAAATAATTTTACGAAAGAAGAACTCTATGATTGCGCAAAATGCTTGTTACTTCCCGAAGTGGCTGAAGCAGTAAAAAATGCAAACTATTATTTTTGTGACCGAGGATACAAAATCAAGTTTTTTGATTGTTACAGGCCACTTTCTGTTCAAAAGAAAATGTGGATAAAAGTACCCAATCCCATTTATGTTGCAGATCCGGCTAGAGGTTCTGTACACAATCGCGCAGCAGCAATAGATTTAACATTGATTACACATGAAGGAAAAGAAATTGATATGGGTGCCGACTATGATTTTTTTGGAAGAGCTGCACATACTGATAATTATAATCTACCCACAGAAGTTCTTGAAAATAGAAAATTACTTCAAGAGGGAATGCTGAAATTTGGATTTGCAACTATCCAATCAGAATGGTGGCATTTTAACTATTTACCTAAAAGCCGCTCCCCTATTCTTGACATTCCTTTTGATTGTGAAAATTAGCAACAACTGTTTTTTAACGATCTTACTTTACTTACCTTTGTTACAAATATATTTTTATGATAAAAATCTTCAAAACCGTTGCTTTTTGTGAAGGAGTTTCGCTCCTTCTACTTTTGTTTTTTGCTATGCCATTAAAATATTTTTGGGATTTTCCCCAAGCTGTGAGTGTTATTGGTATGGCTCATGGTATTTTATTTTTAGTGTATGTTGTTTTGGCTTTTGTGCTATATAGTGAATTAAAATGGTCGCTAAAAACTCTTGCTCTTGTTATGGTAGCCTCTCTTATTCCTTTTGGCACATTTTACATGGATAAAAAATACAGTTCAATTATTTACAATGGATAAGGAGAAAATTATATCATTCAACACTTTATTAAAAGACTATTTAATAAACCAAGGTCTCACAGATTTTACTGCTAAACACATAAATATCATTGTGGTTTTAATTGTTTTAGGTGGATTGGCATACTTATTAGATAGAATTTTAAGAAAAATTATTGTCAAACTATTTACTGTATTTTCAGAAAAAACAGAAACAACCTTTGATGATTTTTTGGTTCAGAGCAAGTTTCCTAGATATATAGCTCATATCATTCCGTTAATTTTAGTGAAATTAACGTTTCCTGTCATATTTAAAGAGTTACCCTTTTGGTTTGCCGTTTTCAATGTAGCCATAAATGTTTATGGAATTATATTGATTGTGAAGATTATAAGAAGTGTATTGCGGTCAACTAAAAATTACCTTCGCACAAAAGAACAATATGCAGATAAGCCTCTTGAGAGCTATATGCAAGTTATTTTGATTTTTTTATGGGGTTTAGCAGGTATTTTTGTCGTGTATGAATTGACAGGTAAAGATGTGTTAAGCCTAGCATCATTGGGTGCCGCATCTGCAATATTACTTTTAATATTCAAGGATACCATTTTGGGTTTTGTCGCTTCTATTCAGGTATCAGTTAATGATATTGTGCGCATTGGTGATTGGATTACCTTTAGTAAATATGGTGCAGATGGATCGGTTATAGACATTAATCTGGCAACGGTGAGAGTTCAAAATTGGGACAACACTTTTACAACCATTCCTACCTATGCGCTAATTTCAGATTCGTTTCAAAACTGGCGGGGAATGCAAGAATCTGGTGGTAGAAGAATTAAACGGTCCATATTTATCAAGCAATCTTCCATAAAATATTTAACACCAGAAAAAATGGAAGAACTTAAAAAAATTCAGCTTGTTAAAAACTATATTGAACACAGACAACTTGAAATTGACAGACATAATGAACGCGTTCAGGCAGATAAAAAAGTTTTAATAAATGGCAGAAATCAAACCAATTTTGGGGTTTTCAGAAAATATTTAGACAGTACCCTCAGAAATAATACCGGCGTGAATAATGATATGATGATTATGGTACGTCAACTGCAACCCACACCTCAGGGTATTCCTCTGGAAATTTATTGTTTTAGTGCTGATAAGCGCTGGGAAAACTATGAAGCTATAATGTCTGATGTTTTTGACCACGTCATCGCTGCGGTGCCATATTTTGACTTAGAACTTTTTGAAGAGCCTTCAGGAAGTGATATAAAAAGCTTGCTAGTAGCTCATAAAACGAAAGACAAAAAATAATTGCTATTTTAAAAACTTCTTAAATCGCCAGAATGATAATTTCTTGATAATCAATAGCCAACTCAGGAAGTTTATCAATAGTAAACCACTTTGCATCTTTGGTATCATCGTCAGCTTTGAGCTTATCTGAATTTGAAGCAAAGCATACATAAACAATTGAAATTGTTCGACCTCTAGGGTACCCAGTCTAGTTATCCACAGGGGTATAATAATTTACACGAAAAAATTTCAATTCCCGTTTCTTATTTTTAATTCGCTTTTAGTGGCAGTTTCAAGGTTATCATCCTCTTCTACAAAACCTCCTGGTAATGCCCATTTATTTTGAAAAGGAGAATTTTTAAAACGTATTAATAAAACATCAGGCCTCTTTTCTTTATTTTTAAAAAACAAACGCATAAACCCTTACAAAAATAGATTGTATTTTCATTTCAAATAATTTGAATAAATAAAAAATTTAAAAGAAAAAAATGTAACTTTCTAATGAATTAAAATACTTATTTAAAAACACTTACAAAATAATCAAATTATGAAAACATTTAAATCTCTTTTATTAATTTATTTCCTCTCATTTGGTGTCACATTAATTGCACAAACTGCAGATGAAGTCATTGATAATTATTTTGAAAATACTGGTGGTAAAGAAAACTGGAAAGCTCTTAAAGGTCTAAAAATGAATGCAACTGCAAATGCTCAAGGAATGGAAATTCCTGTTGAAATCATTCAAATGGCAGACGGTCGCCAAGCAGTAAAAATATCATTTCAAGGACAAGAAATCACACAATTTGCTTTTGATGGTGAAACCATGTGGAGCACCAATTTTATGACAATGCAAGCAGAAAAAAGCGAAAGCGAAATGACTGAAAACTTCAAAAAACAAATCAATGATTTTCCAAATCCCTTTTTAAACTACAAAGCCAATGGATACAGTGTAGAACTTATGGGAAATGAAACCATAGATGGTGCTGAAACTTTTAAAATTAAGTTGACCCAATTCCCCATTATGGTAGATGGGGTTGAAAAACCAAACATTAGTTACCACTTTTTTGATGTTGATTCATTTGCGCTAATTCAATCTGAATCAGTAATTCAACAAGGACCCATGACTGGACAAAAATCAATATCTACCATGAGTGATTATCAAGAAGTGGATGGATTGTATTTTCCATTTGATATGGGAATGGGTGGACAAGGCATTAAAATATCTTCCATCACATTAAATCCTCACGTTGAAGATGGTGTTTTCAAATTCCCTAAAGAATAATTAGTTACTATCAAAATCCCCATTAGAATGGTGATTTTTAATATAAATTACCTATGAAAAATACTATTTTAGGATTTGCTTTACTCTTGGCTTTTCCAATTGTTAACGCTCAGGAAGTCCCCATTAAAGGTGAGCAATTATTTGGAAATCTTAAAGCACGCCATATTGGACCGGCAGTTATGAGTGGTCGTATAACTGATATTGACCTCCACCCCACAAAAGACAATATCATTTATGCCGGTGCAGCAGGTGGTGGTGTCTGGAAATCTACAGACAGTGGCACTTTTTTTAACTCAATTTTTGATGAACACGCTCAATCCATTGGTTGTGTATCTGTAGATCCTGTAGATCCAGACAATATTGTTTGGGTAGGAACCGGTGAAACTTGGGTGCGTAATAGTGTTTCTGTTGGAGATGGTATTTATAAAACCACAGATGGAGGAACCAACTGGAAAAAAATGGGTCTAGAAAAATCTGAACGTATATCCGGTATAAAAATTAACCCAAATAACAACCAAGAGGTTTATGCCGGGGTTTTAGGCGCACTATGGAGCGACAGTGAAGAAAGGGGTGTTTATAAAACCTCTGACGGTGGTGAAACCTGGAACAAAATACTTTATATAAATGAAAACACAGGTGTCGCAGATATTGCTATGGATCCCACTAATCCAAACATTCTCTATGCATCTATGTGGCAAGTGAGACGCACACCCTGGAGTTTTAATTCGGGTGGTGAACACAGTGGCCTTTACAAAACCACCGATGGTGGTAAAAACTGGAATAAAATTCACAACGGTTTCCCAAAAGGAAAGTTAGGGAGAATAGCGTTAGCTATTGCTCCCTCTCAACCTGAAACTGTTTATGTGGTTTTAGAAACTGAAGAAGCAAAAACAAACGGTTTGTACCGCTCAGACGATGGTGGAAATTCATGGGAGCACTTAAATAATAATTTTGAGTTGGTTGTTCGTCCTTTTTATTTTTCGAGAATTACAGTAGATCCTAAAAATCCTGATGTTTTAGTGAAAGCCGGTCTTTATGGAGCTATAAGTCGAGATGGAGGTAAAACCTTTAAAAACTTAGGAAGAATGCATCCCGATATTCATGACATTGCCTTTCACAACAACAATTCAGAAATTATGTATGTGGGAACTGACGGCGGTGTTTATCGTTCCTGGAATGGAGGAAGCACTCTGGAAATTGTAGAAAACATTCCAGTTTCTCAATACTACCACGTGAGTGTGGACGATTCAGAACCCTACAATGTGTATGGAGGCTTACAGGACAATGGGTCCTGGTATGGACCCTCGGCAGCTCCGGGAGGTGTCAAAGCAAAACACTGGAATAGTGTGGGTTATGGCGATGGTTTTAGAGTTTTAAAACATCCCACAAAAAATATTATTTATTCTGAAATGCAAGGTGCTGCAAATGTGTGGCGTTATGATGTAGATAGAAACCAGACCAAAACCATTCAGCCACTGGCAGAAAAAGGAGATCCAAAGTTACGCTTCAACTGGAATCCGCCAATGGCATTAAGCAACTTTTACCCTGACCGATTTTATATGGGCAGTCAATTTTTACATCGCTCTGATGATATGGGAGACACTTGGACAAAAATCTCTCCAGATTTAACCACAAACGACCCTAAAAAACAAGATCAATCTTCATCTGGTGGTCTGTCTATCGATAATTCCGGAGCTGAAACCCATACCACTATTTTCACTATTGCAGAGTCATCACTTGACGAGAACATTATTTGGGTTGGTACAGATGATGGCAATGTTCAAGTCACTCAAGACGGTGGAAAAACCTGGACAAACACAGTAGATAATATCCCGAATTTACCAAAAAATACCTGGTGCTATAAAATTTATGCAAGCAATTTTAACAAAGGAACCGCATATGCAGTTTTTGAGGGACATGCCACAGGAGATATGACACCTTATGCTTATAAAACCTCAGATTTTGGTAAAACTTGGAAAAATATCATAACAGATGATGTTATAGGTTTTGCGCGAAGCATTCACGAAGATTATGAAAATGAAAATTTACTTTTTTTAGGTACTGAATTTGGACTCTTTATTACTGTTGATGGGGGACAAAACTGGTCGCGATTTACAAATAATATGCCAGCGGCAGCAGTGATGTACATAGCCTTACACAAAAAAACAAGTGATTTGGTTTTAGCTACTCACGGGCGCGGTATCATTATAATTGATGATATATCTCCTTTACGTGAAATTACTCCAGAAATACTTGACAAAGAAGTTCACTTCTTTTCTTCTATGCCTTTTGTAATGAAGGAAGACAGTGGTTTTGCAGAAAATTTTGGCACTGAAACGCAATTTGTTGGTGAAAACCCCTCCACTAATGCTCGCATTGTTTACTACCTTAACAAAAGACACACTTTTGGCAAAATGGAACTGGAAGTACAAGATTTACAAGGCAATAAAATTGCGACTTTAAATGCAGGCAAAGCGAAAGGTTTAAATATAGTTGATTGGACTTTTACCAGTCGAGGACCAAAAATAGCAGAAGCAAAAACGTTGAGCTTTGGTGGATTTGCGACTCCAAGAGTTCCCGCAGGGAAGTATAATGTGGTTATGACCAAGGGTAAGGAAACTTACACCCATCCCATTGAGGTGGTTTATGATCCAAATACAATTGTCACCCCCGAAGGCCGCAAAGAGCGACAGAGAATGGTAGAAATTCTTTTTGATATGAATGAAGAACTGGCGTATCAGGTGTATAAGGTTAATACTACGATTCAACGCGCAGAAACGCTACTTGCAGAAGATCCAAAATCTAAAAAAGTATCAGACGCTGTCATAAGTGAGTTGAATACTTTGTTAAAGAGGATGGTCATTACAACCGGCGACAACTATGTAGCAAGTGCAGAACCGGAACTTAGAGAAAAATTAGCCGATTTATACAGTGGTGTTGTCAATAATTATGACAAGCCGACCGGAGCACAAATTGCAAATTATGATGCTGTAAAAGAAATTTACGCTGAGATTATGAAAAGTTATGAAGGCATTCAAAAGAAAGTAGTTTCAAAATTTGTAACCTATCTTGATAAGAATGAAAAAGATCCTCTTTTGTTTCAAACTAAAGAAGGGTTTTTGAAATAAGTTTATAAATTGAATTGATTGAATCTTATCAATAATTAGAAAAAAATTATTTACTGTTCCTTTACCATTATTATTTTACTACTCAGACACAAGGTTCTCAAGTTTCACTAAGGTTTTATTCTATAGTTCATCGAGTTTTTTGAGGTCCTTTGTGACTGAGTGGTTCAATCTACTTAATTTTTCCGGGATATGGATTTATTGATTTTACGGTTGTCATTTTTTAGATTTTGATTTATAAAACTAATGATAATCTCTGTAAAGCCATTTAAATTAAAGGGTTCAAGCGTTTTTATTGTTAAGAAAACTGTTTATAACTCCGTTTGTTTTAACTATTTTATGGTAAAACCATTCTTTATTTTTAAGAAAACTTCTAGTTATGAATTCTCGTGAACTTGAATTGGTTGCTTTGCGCCCCAAAATTCTATCAGCAATTGTAAATCCCTTGATGAGTTTTGATGAACAGTTTCAGAACAAAACATTGCGTCCCATAGTGAAGCTTCAAAATGATTTGTTTGTATTGGTTTTTAGAAATTATATTTCGAAACATAAAAATGTATTTTATACACTTACGCTGGAAAAGCGCTTACAGTATATTGAAAATGCGATACAAAAGGATATCAAATTTAGAAATTCATTAAAAGGGATGGTTATTGGGCAGTTTACTATTGAAGAATATGAGTTGTATATTCAAAACTCTTCATCACTAAATAAACGAATGATGAATTTAGTTATCGAAAGACTTAAGAGCAATATTCAGCTTTTAGAGCAGGAGTGTGTTCATTAAAAAGCCCAAAATAATTGTCAATGCAAAACTCATTAAAGTACCTATAAGTACATATTCCGTTTGTTTACGACCACCGCTTTGACCCTTACTACTGAAGCGTAATATGGATTTTGCTGCTATCAAAAAGCCTATGGCTGCTATGTTGTTTGTCAAAACAAAAGTAAGAACCAGGATGCGTTCAAATATACCAATATAGCGACCGGCTTTTTCCAAACTATTTATTTTATCATCTTTTTCAATTTCTTTTTGCCAGCGTTGGGTTGCTTTGCCAATGATAAAGCCAAAGGGAAAAATGACTATTAAATAACCCAGAAGGAGTATTAAGGTATTTTGAGAGTTGAAAAGTGATTCAAAAAACGGAATTATGGAATTAAAATTTTCTGTGAGGTACAACCAAGCTAAGATTAAAATGAGCAAGTGAAATAACTGGTCGAGCAAAAAGAGTTTTAAAGTGTCTTTTTCCTGATTAAGTTTCCATAAGTCAATTGCAAAATGAGTAAGCATGATACATACCGGAATCAAAAAACTCGTCCATTGTTGTAAAAAGAGGTAGGTTAAAAATCCTGCTAAAAAAGTGTGAACATAAAGAAAAGGTGCCTTTGTTTTGTGTTTTCTTTTATGTTTAATGGCTTTAGCGGGTTGCAGAACAAAATCTGTGAGCACGTGAGCCAATAATAGTTGCAAGGCGATGAGTAGTGTTTCGTTCATAATTTATGATTTTGAAAATACTTGTTTATAGCGATGTAGCAATAAATGTACTTCCTCCCAGCCTGCAGCTTTTTTTCTGAGGTTTATTGCAGCTTGACTTCTTTTTAAGAGGTCTGCTATTTGTTGTTCTTTCATACCCTTGAGTAAATAATAGACTACTTCTGCTGAAGCGATTGACCATTTGTCTGTAAGACTGTCTAAAAATTTTAAACTTACTTTGAATTCATTATTGATATTTTCGTTGCTCGTTTTTAAGCTCAACTTTTTATTTTCATCTTTCATTAGATCAAGTGTATGTCCTGAAAAATGAAATGCTTCACCATTTGACTCGGTTATTGCTTTTTCGTTATAATCTGCCTCCCCTATTCCAATTGCGATTCGCACATCTGCCTTAGGAATGTTTGATTTTTGATGTGCAGTATTTTCAACTTTCAATACGGCTGTTTTTAGTCGTAAAGCTATTTGCAATGCCTCTTGAGGGTGTTTTATAATTCCTTGAAAACTATCTCCTCTAAAAAGAGTAAACATGGCTTCTTGCTCATTTGAAACGGCATCAAATTCTTTCTTTAATACAAATAGTACTTCCTTGAGAAAGGCTTTTTCATAAGACCTTGAATTGATTAAATCTGCAGTTATTACAGCGACCATATCGTTTATTTTAATTCAAATATAAGTCAAAAGGCTTATAAAAGCAAATTATAAGCTATATGACTTATAAAAATTAATTATAAGCTTTAAGGCTTATAAGGTAGTGTGCTCTGAATTTTTATTAACAATTTACTAAATATAAAAGGAATTGAAACTACTTTTGTGGTCTTAAATCTTCAACGAATGATTAAAAGTCAACTTTATAAAAAGTGTCTGGAACTGTTAAACCAACAGTTAGAAAAATATAATAATGAAATGGCTATAGTGAGAGAGGCTTTGGAAAGTGAAAATTCCTCCTCTGAGGATGACGACGGTAGTAAAGGGGAAATACTTAACGAATTGGAAAAATATGCACGCTACATAGAAACTGCAGAAAAAACCAAAGAGCAACTCAAACGCATTGATGTGTCACAAGAGCACCAAGTGGTTACAAATGGAAGTCTTGTAGAGACCGAAAATAATTTTTTCTTTATCACAGTAGCATTGGGAAAACTCGATATAGAAGACAATAAAAACTATTATTCAATATCTACGGCAGCACCCATCTATGAATATTTAAAGGGTAAACAAGCAGGAGACAGTTTCAGCTTTAACAATCTGAATTATAAAATAGTGAATGTTTTTTAACCTTCCAGCAGGGAAATACCATTCAAATCGGTTGTGAGGACTTCACTCATATAGTTAAAAAAAGGCTGTACCAATTCAAAGTGATAGACTGCCTCTTCAAGAAATTGGGAAGAAAAAACTTCTTTATCACTGAAATAATGTGCAACAAAAAAGTTTTTGTTTTTAATTAAATCGATGGCTTTGTGGTTAACCTCAAAACCCCGAGGAGCTGTTTTTACCTGTTCTGAAGTATCAAAACCACCAAAGGCTTTTTTAAAAGCCGGCTGCTTTAAAATGGTCCTGATTTCTGTGTCATCCATCTCAAATTCTTTTCTTATGCGAAGTAAATCTGCCGGATTGGGCTGAAAAAAACCACATCCTAAAAATGAACCTCCGGGTTCCAAATGTAAATAATAGCTACCACGACGGTATACTCCTGCCCTTATCCAGTTAGCACTTTTGTTTGTTTTATAGGGCTGTTTGTTTTTACTAAACCGAACATCACGATATATACGAAAGATTTTAACTTTTTCAATTTCGTCAAAAGTATTCAGTTTTGTGGTGATTTCGTTGAAAAACAGTTTGAGTGCTTTGTCTTCTTTTTGAAAACGGGTTTTGTTTTCAGCAAACCACTCGCGATTGTTATTTTCTTTTAATTCGCTTAAAAGCGGAAAAAGGCTTTCAGATAGTTTCATAGTTTACAACCATTTTTTTCGTTTGAAATAAACCAACATTATCAAAAATACAAGTACCATAACACCCCAAACCACAAAATAACCATATTTAAATTCAAGTTCGGGCATGTTGGTAAAGTTCATTCCATAAACACCGGCAATAAACGTTAATGGAATAAAAATAGATGCCATAATGGTCAATACTTTCATGATTTCATTCATTTTGTTTGAAACGCTGTTCATATACAAATCAAGTAAGCCTGAGGCTGATTCTCTTAGAACTTCAATGGTTTCAATAACTTGAATGGTATGGTCATAAAGGTCTCTAATAAATATTCTCACATCCGGGTTTAAAATAGTCTCATCAATTTTTTCAAACCTGCTTATGACCTCACGAAGAGGATATACCGATCGTCTCAAATCAAGTGTTTCTCGTCTTAAATGATGTAATTTTGCCAAAACAGATTCATCGGGATTTAAAAGAAGCTCTTTTTCCAAAGTTTCTATTTTTTCACCCAGAGTTTCCAAAATCAAAAAATAATGATCTACAACAGAGTCAACTAGTGCATAAAGCAAATAATCTGAGCCGCGTTTTCTAATAAAACCTTTCCCTTCAATAATTCTTTTTCTCACCCCTTCAAAAACATCTCCTGTTTTTTCTTGAAAAGAAATTAAAATATTCTTGTGGAGTATAAAGCTTATTTGCTCGTCTTCAATTTCATCATCCTCATTCAGCATCATCATTTTAATTACCAAATGAATGTAATTGTCAAACTCATCTATCTTTGGTCTTTGGCCCACACTTAAAATATCTTCCATAGAGAGCTTGTGAACTAACAGTTTAGAACAAATGCTTTCAATTATATCTTCGTCGTGGATACCGTCAATATTAATCCATAAGGTATCATTTACTGTGGTGTCTATTAATTGAATAGAATCACTTAAACTATTTGGTATTATTTCTTGAACCTCATTTTCATTATATATTAAAATAGAAAAAACTGCTTTTTCCATTTTTTGCTGACCTGTAAAGATGAGTGTTCCTGGAGCCAAACCTAGTTTTGACTTTCGCTTTTGTTTTTTTCTAGTCATGTGGTATGTTGGATAAGTTGCACTTTAATTTTCTAAAATTAGTATAATTTTCATAATTTAAAGATGCTAAGAGAAAGTCTTTGCTATTTTAAAATTCATTTTTTTAAAAGGGAAAAGTGATTTTAAAAATTTAAAATTGTGGAAAGACGGTTAATAAAGATTTTTTTGAATCTAAATAGGTATTCATCTTTTTAGTAGATTTGAGAAATTAGATATTGGGGAAATTATGCAAACATTCTTGAAAGCCTTTGTAGTGTTTATAGCTTGGTTTTGCATTGCTTTTTTGTATTTATCAACTGCTGCCTCTCCAAAATTTAAAACATTTATAAAAGAAAATGTTATTGACAAAAAGGAAATTGAAGAAACTTCTAGTGTTAGCTCTTTACCTGAAGAACCCATAGAGGAAACCACTTTAAAACCCGAAAAAAATAATGCGTTGCTTTATGTTAGTGATAAAACCGGGGAGCTTTTATTTTCGCTGGATAGTGTCAATATTATAAAAAATTCAGATACTGTATTTTTTAAATCTTCAAAAGAAATTTACTTTGAACCACTCACTCTTTATTTGAGTGAAAATGATAATGTTGAAATTATTATTAACAGTGAGTATAGTGCTACTGAGAACTTTGACACACCAAATATTGGACAAAAGCGAGGAGATTTTTTAATAAAAGAACTCAGTAAACTGGGTGTGAACCCCTATATTTTAAGTGTTAAAAGCATCATCAGAGAAATAGATTTTGATGAGAATAACAAATCTTATGGTGTTCTTTCTTTTCAAGTAAAACCACTTGATGAAGAGCGTAAGAAAGAAATTGAAAGTAAACGTATAATCTCTCAGATAGTTTACCCCACTTTTACTTTTTCGAAAATAATTGCAAATCAAGAATTAAAGGATTATGCTAAGGAATTAAGGCAACTTTTTGAAACGAACCCAAATCGCAAAGCAAAAATAATAGGACATACAGATAACATTGGTAGTGCTGTTGATAACTATCAACAAGGATTAAAATATGCACGACAAGTAAGGTGGTATCTCATTAACAGGGAAGGATTTGACCCTAAAAGACTCAACGCTTTGTCTGAAGGAGAATCTAATCCTATTGATGACAACAACACTCAATCTGGCAGAAAAAATAATTTACGAATCGAATTTATAATTGAATAAAATGGATTTTTTTAATGACTATTCTATAGATTGGTTTTTTCTGGCAGAAATATTTTTGATGATGTTTGTGTCATTTTTGATTGGTTATTTATTTGGAAAACAAAAGTCAAAGGATAATCCTAATTTCATTCAACCAAAAACCAATAAAAAGATAGCTGAAATCAACGATATTGAAACCATTTTTACTGAACTAAAACCCGAAATCATAAAAATCATAAAAGCCCATAAAAATGCTTCAAAAACCAAAACGGTAATCAACGAAGACAATGAGGTTATAAAAGGATTAAATTTTGATAATTTTGGTTATGCAGATGAGAAAAGCAAAGATGACTTAACAAAAATCGAAGGTTTAAATCCCTTTATTGAAGAAAAATTAAATCAAATAGGAATCTATACGTTTTCACAAATAAGTCGCTTTACAAGTGACGATATCAAGGCACTTACCCATTTACTTGATTATTTTCCAGGGCGAATTGAGCGTGATGAATGGGTGAAACAAGCTAGAGAATTAGAATCAAAAAAAGCCACTGTTTAGAGTGGCTTTTTTATTTCATTGTATTGATGCTTTAGTTATTCCCTAAAATTATAGGCATTCCTGATTCTCCTCCGCCAATAACAACAACCTTAGCATTGGGTGATTTTGAAAGTTCAAGAGTTGCTTGAATTCCTTTTTCCTGAAGTATTTTATCAGTTAAAGAAGCACTTAGAATTCTGTTTGCGGTAGCTTTACCTTCGGCATCAATGCGTTGTCTTTCAGCTTCTTGTTCTGCTTTTTGCAGTCTGAATTCGTATTCCAATGCTTCCTGTTCCTGGCTCAATTTACGCTCAATCGCTTCTTTGATTGTGGGTGGTAACGTTACATCTCTAACTAAAACTTCATTTAATTGTACAAATTGACCTTCGAGAAGTCTGTTTGTTTCTGTGAATATTTCAGTCTGTATGGCGTCTCTTTTACTTGAATAAAGTTGTTCTGGTGTATATCTACCCACAACACTTCTTGCAGCACTTCGTATAGCGGGTTGCAAAACTCGCTGGATATACATTTCACCACGTTGCTGGTGTAAATTACCTAAATTTGTAAACTCTGGTTGAAACCAGATTGAAGCATCAATGCGAATATCCAAACCATTTGAAGATAAAGCCTGTATTTTTTCAGAAAGCTCTTGCTGTCTTACTTCATATACATAAACTGTGTTCCATGGTGCAACAATATGAAATCCTTCACCCAAAGCAGGTTGATCTGTAACGACACCATCTGCAAGTGGCTTATATAAAACCCCGGCAGAACCGGCTCCAATGGTAACTATTGATTTAGTTAAAAGAATGATTACTATGATTCCTACAATTATTAAGGGCAATCCAATTTTTGGCATTTTTTCCATTTTAAATTATTTTTTATTTAGTGAATTTTATTAAATCAAACCATTGTATTTTCTGCTAAACCATTCCATTGATAATAAAAAAGCAAGTAAAAAAAGCAGAAATTTCCAATTCAGCAAAGTTACAATTTTTTGCTCACTTTTTTGAATGGAAACATATCTATCGTCTTTAACTAAATCACTAATGAGTTTTGAATAATCATTAATAAAATAACTAGCTCCTTCTGTTTTGTTTGAGACTCGTTGCAATTTCTCAATTTGTGCATTTAAAAACTGTTGCTCCACATTGAAATCAATGATGCTAAAATTACCGGAAGTTCTTAATGCTTCATCGGTTACTGAAACACTATATGAATATTCTCCTGATGGCAGACTGCTCAAATTCACTTCATAAAAATTAGATTTTAAAAGTAATGGAAAAGTGTATTCTTGTTCCGTTTCCAGGCTTTTTACTGTAATTGTTATGGATGCTTTGTCATTGAATATATAGTTTTGGTCAAAATATTGTGCACTTAATTTTACATCACCACTATTGTAGTAAAAAGACTCAGCTTTGACATCAAGCCGCGTGCGAAGCTTATCTGAAGATAAGTATTGAATCAAGTTACTTATAAAATCATCAAATGGCTTAAAACTTTTATTTCTAACATACACATGAGACCGCCATTTCCAAATATTCTCACCATCAAAAATAGCTTCTTTTCTATTGTTTTCTTCAAATGTAACCAATAAAGGGTTTTCTGTTTCAATTCCTAAAATACGCTGACTCAAAAGGACATCGTGTGGAACATTCATTTTTAAATCACCAAGTGATGATTCTAAAGGTGGAAATCCATTGAAACCAATGTCTTCTATTGAAAAGAGCGCAAATCCATTATTTAATACTGCCTGAACCTGCTCATTGCTATAAGAGGCTTTTGAAAATCTATTTTGGATGGCATTTAAAAATGTCCAATTGGTATTTGTACCTGTGACAAATAAGGTGTTTTGATTGTTTTGCTCAAGGTTTTCGATGAGTTTAGCAAAACGATTTGTGGGTTGATAAAGTATTATCAATTGAGCATCTTCCAAATTTTCAATAGCTTCTTCAGGTGTTTTCAATGTTAATTTGCGCTGTTCATTACTGGTAATTGATTTCTTTAAAGCCCCTAAATCAGGATGCGTAATATCTGAAACCAGTAACACATTTTTTGCTTGGTCAATCACTTCAACTGCAAAAAACTTTGTGTTATTTTCTATATTCTTTTCATTTTCAAGGGCACTTATCTGTGCAGTGTACTTTTGAACACCCACATTATTTGCGGGTAGTTTAAACTCGATAACTTTTGAACTTTCCTGAGAATTAAAAGTCAAAGCCTGCTGAAAAACGGTCGTATTTTCTTGTTTAACAGTAAAAGTTGCGTTTTCTGAAGTATCTCCATTGTAAAGTATAAAAACTTCAACCGGAAATTCATTTTTCAAATACGCATATCGATTTACGTTTATTTGAGTGATTGCAAAATCTTTATAAGTAAGGGTGTCCCCCAACATAATTGAATAAATGGGTTGTTTTGTGTTTTGAACTGAAAACTCATAATCTGTGCCCAGGGTTTGATTTCCGTCTGTAACCAATAGAACCGTGGCTACTTTGTTTTTGTAAATTTCGTTTAGCGATAGTAACGGGTCTGAGATATTGGTTTGTTTTTCTGAAAAAGTTAGGGTATCCATACGTTTCAGGCTTTCGCCGAAAGCGTAAAAAGAAAGGTCAAACCTATTATTTAATTCCTCATTGCTTTTTAAATAATCCAACAACTCATCAGTTTCTCTATTTTTTTCTAAATAACTAACAGATTGTGAATTATCTACTGCTACTGCAAGTACCGGTTTCACATTGAAATAAGTTGTTTGATAAAATTTAGGATTGATAAGAAGCAGCAACAAAACAAAGATGGTTAAAAACCGAAGCACTCCAAAAAACCATCGTAACCTTAAATTGAGCTTTGACTTATACCCATAAAAGTAGCCTGCAGTTGCGAGCGCAATTAAAGCTGCAAGAATTATATAAAGCAAAGCGTTTTCATACATATTAATTTCAAATTTTTAATTTCAAATGTCAAATGTCAAATGTCAAATTTGAAATAACACATTTGAAATTTAAAATGAATTATGTTAACATTCCGCCATCCACGTTAAGCACTTGTCCGGTGATGTAAGATGAAAGATCGCTAGCTAGAAAAACACAAGCGTTTGCGATATCTTCGGGCGTTCCTCCCCTCTTCAATGGTATGGCATCTCTCCAACCTTGAACGGTGGTTGCATCGAGTTTTCCGGTCATTTCGGTTTCAATAAAGCCCGGTGCAATGGCGTTACAACGAATGTCGCGCGAACCCAACTCCAAAGCCACCGATTTGGTAAACCCAAGAATACCTGCTTTTGAAGCGGCATAATTGGTTTGCCCAGCGTTGCCTTTTACCCCTACTACTGAACTCATATTGATGATGGAGCCTTTACGTTGTTTGAGCATTGTGCGTTGCACGGCTTTGGTCATATTAAACACAGATTTCAAGTTCACCTCTATCACCTTATCAAAATCTTCTTCGGTAATGCGCATCAGGAGGTTGTCTTTGGTGATACCGGCATTGTTGACCAGGATATCAATACTTCCAAATTCTTTGACTACTTGCTCTGCAAGTTCTTGAGATTCTTGATAATTGGCGGCATCGCTTTTATACGCTTTGGCTTTTACACCTTCTTTTTCAAGTTCGTTTTGTAATGCCAAAGCTGCCTCTTCAGACGAGCTGTATGTAAATGCCACATTGGCGCCATTTTTGGCAAAAACTTCTGCGATTCCTTTGCCAATTCCGCGGCTACCGCCGGTGATGATGGCTGTTTTTCCTTCAAGTAGTTTCATAATGTATTTCAAGTTTAGACTTGTCACCAAATATAAGCAATTGCAATAGGATGAAACAAAAAACCTTTCGAAAAACGAAAGGTTTGAATGTTAAAATAATTTAAGTATGTACTAAGCTAAAACTTCAGCAACTTTTTTCCCAATTTCTGCGGGAGAATCTACTACGTGAATACCGTGTTCTCTCATAATTTTCTTTTTAGCTGCAGCGGTGTCTTCACTTCCGCCCACAATAGCGCCTGCGTGACCCATTGTTCTTCCTGCAGGAGCTGTTTCACCGGCTATAAAACCTACAACCGGTTTTTTACTTCCGCTTTCTTTGTACCATTTTGCGGCATCAGCCTCGAGTTGACCTCCAATTTCACCAATCATAATCACACAATGGGTTTCTTCATCGTTTATCAACAATTCAAGCGCTTCTTTTGTAGTTGTGCCAATAATTGGGTCTCCACCAATACCAATAGCTGTTGTGATTCCAAGACCCTGTTTAGCAACCTGGTCTGCTGCTTCATAGGTAAGTGTTCCAGATTTTGATACCAAGCCAACATTTCCCTTTTTGAATACAAAGCCGGGCATGATGCCCACTTTTGCTTCATTTGGAGTTATTACACCGGGACAGTTAGGCCCTACGAGCGTACAACTTCTGTTTTTTATATAAGCGGCTGCTTTAATCATATCAGCAACAGGAATTCCTTCGGTAATTGTAATAATTACTTTAAT